>JAJFLK010000418.1 GCA_021772735.1 Candidatus Sumerlaeota bacterium
GAGAGAGCGGGGCCGAAGATCAAGGCCGAAATCCGGGACACGGATATCGAAGGACCGACGATGCGAATTCTTGTCACAGGCGCGACCGGCTTTCTTGGATCCCACGTCGTGCGGCTCGCGCTCGAACGCGGTCATGACGTCCGCGCGCTGGTTCGCCCGGCGGGCGACGCCTCGCGGCTTGGGCTCGACGGGGCGAGTAATGAAGCGCACATCATTCGCGGAGATATGACGGACGCCGCTTCGCTCACCCTGGCCGCCGAGGGCATTGAGGCAGTCGTCCATTGCGCCGCCGCGACCTCCTCTGCCGCAACCGATCTGGCCGCCGCGCGCCGGATCAACGTCCAGGGCACGCAGGATCTCGTCCGGGCCGTCCTGGATTCGGCCCGGGCCGAGGGGCGCGAAGCCCCGCGTTGGATTCAGATCAGCACGATGAGCGCGCACGCAGAAAACCCGAGCGTCTACGGCCGCACGAAACTCGAAGCCGACGATGTCGTCAAGAGCGCCCGAGATCCCGCGTTGCGCTGGACCATCCTCCGGCCCAGCATCATATACGGTTCCGGAGGCGGCGGGATCGCGGCCAAGACACTTGAGCTGATGAAGAAACTTCCGATCCTTCCGGTCGTGGGCTCGGGCCGCGAATTGCTCCGGCCGGTGCTGGTCGAAGACGTCGCGGCGGCCGCGCTGGATTGCATTGCCCGGGATAAGAGACCCAAAGGCGCGGGGATCGGCGATCAAGGCGGCGATCAAGGCGGCGATCCGGTCGGCGCGACCTACATGATCGGCGGTCCGGATGAAGTCACGTTCAATGAATTCCTCGAACGCCTCGGCGCTCAGGCGGGCGTGCGCCGCCCGACGATTCACCTGCCTCTCTGGTCCTGCATGGTGATCGCGCGGTGCCTCGGCGCGGTCATGGCCAACCCGCCGCTGACGACCGATAACGTCCTCGGAGTCAAGCACGCCCGGCGCGTCGTGATCGAAGACGCCATCCGGGATTTCGGCTTCTCGCCCGTGGGATTCGAAGAGGGCCTGCGGCGGACTTACGGCGAGTAAATCAGGACGCAAAAATCCCCCGGCCTGAGCAGAGGGATTATCGATGAAAAAGATTGAATTGACTTGTGTTAGACGTGGTCGCGAGGAAATTAGGGACTGTTACCTATTTCCCCGACTGACTCACGCTGGCTGAACGCACGCAAGGGAAATAGGTAACTGTCCCTGATTTCCCAGTCGGCTTACTCGGCGTCGTTTGCCGTCCCGCCGGCGGCTAGCGCGGCGACCTTGCGCGTCAGACGCGAGCTGTGCCGGGCCGCTTTCTTCTGGTGAATCAGGCCCTTGCGCTCGGCGACGCCGACGATCTTGAGCGTCGTCTTGAGCTCGGCCTGGGCGGTCTCGGCGTTGCCTTCGGCGACGGCCACCTCGACGCGCTTCAAAGCGTTGCGGAATAGAGATCGATCGGCGCGATTGCGCTCGTTTAGCACCTTGGACTGGCGATTGCGTTTGATGGCTGATTTAGCGTGGGCCACGTTCTGATATCCTCTCGAATCAAAAAAACTGACGGCGGGCGCGCCCGGTCCCGAAAGACGCGGTCACCCGAACGATCCAGTCTACAGATATCTGATTCGGGGTCAAGAGCAAGATTGGGGCGGGGTGGCTCGGGCCAGTGTTGGGCACAATCCGATCAGATCATACTCGCCCTGAGAAGGGAAAGTAAGCCGCCTCATTCTTCCTCTGAAGGTTCCTCTGTCGTGGGTGGATCGAATGTAAAGAAGCTTGGGTTCACGCTGATCTCGAAATGAGGCGAGTATGTCGTCGTCGTCACGCCTGAGAATTCCCGAATGGGACGGTGTTCAGGGGGGACTCCATCTTCGCCCATAACGGATTTGGTGGACTCATTTAATTTCTCGAGTCGCTCTTTGCTAAATGTCTTACTCTCATAGATCTTGCGCAGCCCCAGGCTGCCTTTATCGATCCAGACGGTGGTCTCGTCCTCCCACTCGCCCGTTCCCCTCAACACGTAGCAATCGACCCCATTAATTATCTCATCATCCAGCCGCTCGGGACGGCCTTCGCCCAGGAGGGGTTCGTGAGTGCGGCGGGTGCCGAGCAGAAGAGTGGGAACGGTGTAAGCCGAACCTTGGGAGATTCCGGTTGGCCCTGCGATAGCCTCCGAGATCGTGGAGAATTGCTCGACCTGTGGACGAACCGTCCACCATGATTTGAAGCCCTGACCGTTCCCCCATACCACATACAGCTGCTCACCTCCGCCATACCAAGGCTTGACTCGGAATTCGTATTTAAATCGGTCAGGACGTATGAACGTGGTCGAGAATCGTTGCTTCGTTTCTGTCTTACTCGCCCCGGAATCGAGAACCGAATGGACCTCGCCACGGTCTCGATAGGATTGGCACTCCGAATAAGCGAGGGCCATGCGGGCCAGAATGTCGCTTGCTGTTGCGTCGGCGGGAAGCTCCTCTAGATGCATTGGCGTTTGCCCCTTCTCGGTTTGAGCCTCGACTTTGCGTTGAGGGTGCAGCACGGCGGCCGCAAATATAATCATCATGTATGGGAGAAGCCGATTATTCCCCGGTCGATTTGTCTGTAGGCAGTAGCGAGACATCGAGACTGACCTTCCATTTGGGCGACACGACTGCCTTCTTCGATACGTCTACCTTGCGAGGAAATCAAGAAATCTCTCAGGTTCCGGGATATCAACCTCACGCTGACTCGCAAGATCCGGGCACGGCAGACCGACGGCAAGATATGGCTGGATCGGAATCGCCATCGGCCCCAGAATGGCGACCACCCAACCCAGCGGGAGGCCCGTGGACAGCAGGCGGGAAAATCCAGCGGGGGACTTCGCCCGGGCGGCGCGAAAGAGATCAATAGAGTCCGAACTTTTCACGACGCATTAATATCTGATGAAAGGATAATCGGGAGATGAAAGAGGAGAACAAAATGAGCGAAGAAGTGCGGGAGATCGACCGCAGGAAGTTCCTGGCGACGGCGGGAATCGGAGCGACCGCGTTGGGTCTGGGGATGTCGTCGATGTTGACACCGGGCGTAGCGAGCGCAGACACCAAGACCATCGAGGAAGCCAACGAGAAACTCGTGCTCGATATGTGCAAGAAGATCGAGACGGTCGATCCGGCGCAGATCGCGCCTTATATGGCCGAGGGTTTCGAGTTCCAGCTCATCGATGGGCAGCCGATCATCAAGGGCAAAGAGGCGTTCATGGCGTTTGTCGGCATGTTCTTTGCAGCCTACGAGAGCGCGGAGTTCATCGTTCACCGTTCGACGGCCATGGGGAATCTGGTGCTCACCGAACGCACGGACAACTTCAAGGCCAAAGAAGGCGGGACCGATGCGAGCTTTCACGTCACGGGCTTCTGCGTCGTCAAAGATGGCCTGATCCACGAATGGAAAGATTACGGCGTGCCGGAGTAGACGGGCTAGGCGAACTGCGTCGACGAACCGAACAGCATCCGATAAACGGCGGAGTGCATGAGCGTTCCGCCGTTTTCATTTTGTCGTTCTCGCCACCGCACCCGGGCACGGCGGGCTTGAGCCGGTGTTGCGGACGCTGCGATCACCTGTCAGGGACTCCATCGATTCGGTACAATTGGCGAGTCCCCGTTGAAGACAAACGCCACACTATGGCGCGCGCGCGTAACCGCGACATGAAGCCTCGGTGTCCCTTTCTTCAGGCAGTCGAGCTCGCCAGTTTTCAGATACTTCTTGATCGGTCCAGTAGGTATGATCAGCACCCTGTCGAATTCGAGGCCCTTCGCTAATCCGAAGTTCACCGCCTCGCAGCCATATGTTTTCGCCTTCTTGTCGTGCCGCAGAACCTGTGGCCTAAAGCGCTGGATATAGTCCGCAGCTGCATTCTCAGCCACAAGGAACACTCCGTCATGCTCGGTCGAGTCGCTCCGCTCTGACGTCATCGCGTCCACTCCAGGCCAAAGCCGATTGGAGAATTCGCAGATCTCGCTGCCGCATCTATGGTTGGCATTCATGTACTTGAGTGAACATAATTTCTCCGCTTCCCATTGAATGGCACGTTTGACAAGCTTGATCCCAATATACTGTTTGTTCTTCCTTGACGGATTGGTGCTGTAGATATGTTGCCGCGGATCCCCAACGAGAGTGACACGGATACGGGATTTCAAGATCATCTCGATTACTTCGAGATCCCATCCTGCCAAGTCCTGGAACTCGTCGATGAACACATCCGTGTAAATCTGCTCTAGTCGACTTGTTACGGCCTTAGACGAGGCTTTCTCACATTCGACTACAAACTTCGCGATCTTGTCCGAGTAGATGAGTTCACCATTCGCAAAATAATGCCTCTTAACATTGGCCTCCGGGATCTTCAGCGCCGACTGCCGGTTAACAAACAGTAACGACTCAATCCTCTTCTCGTACTTCGACCGCTGGTACGGCCGCGCGCATTCCCGTAGCAGAAAAGCGAACCATGTCACCAAATCGACATGCTTCGGGACTCCCGAGTTCTGTTCAGCGAACCGCTCGCCGATCTCTCGCATGTTGTTGTTCGTGTACGTGATGATCGCAATCCGGCGACTACGATCAGCGAGTGCATCGGTGATAAGTCCTGTGGTCTTGCCTGATCCGGCACACGCGATGATGACGCGATTCTCACTGAATGGCATCTGCGATGTATCCTGGAGCGCTCCACGCCTCATCAGTCTCAAACAACTTGAGAGCGCAATCGGTCTTGTGGCCATCCATGTACTTAAGCAAGGCCTCATCGTCCGCGTACGTTTTCTCGAGAATCGCATTCAGGACATCGCGGGAGTTCGCCGCCAACAGTTGTGGTTCTAGCGTTTTTAACAACACATTGTCGTCGTACCTGATTTTAATGCTTGGGTGCTCTCCATTGAGATAGTCTTCGTACTTCTTCTTTAGCGCTGCCACATCTCCGTCATTATCCGTCACTACGCTAACATCGAGCCCCAGAAGTACAGCGATCTCCAAAAAGCGCTTGAATGCCAGTGAACCAACAGCGATCACATCGACTTGATCTTCAAGTGGGAGCCTACCGTGCTTGTCCCTGTATGCTCTTTGCACGATCAACTCATCGGACGGTCCTTCGACAAGGATACTTCGCTTCGAAAGGATCAGGCGAAGTGTGTCGTATCCTGGCAGCTTCAGGAAATAGTTCTTCGTATCGGGCGCCAGCTTGGTGAGATCTGCGTTCTTGCTTTCGTGGGAAATGAGTCTGAGATTGTCGATTCCCAGCTTGTTCAGTACGAATGCGCTGTGCGTAGTGATAATGACCTGCCGATCATCGCAATCCGCCCTTATGTTATCCATGAATCCGTTCAGATTTGAGTGTGACAGATGATTTTCGGGCTCCTCGACGAGGAGCACGCGTGACTGCTCAGCTCCAGCAATCGCAAGGCGCATCTGCACGCGGCTCTGCTCACCCTTCCCCGCACGATCGAACGGGAGGGCATCGAGATGAGGAATAATTGCACTATCCCATGATGCCCGCGATGACATGTCCATCTGCACTGTCAATTCCTGCGTCGATGCAGGGTACCCCCGTCCCTTGAGATCCTCATTGATCGCCGTGACTCCGGGTTCCTTTGTGAATTCATGCCGCAGCTTCTTGTATGCAAGCGACAGTTCACGTTGCTGCTGCTCGGTTAGGACCTCGGTCACACGGTTCAACACGTACCAGTTCGGACCGCGATATACCCTCGCCAGGCTCGTGTCGATCATAGCAGCCCTGAAGGGCAAGTCTCTGAGGTATACGGCATTGCCCGCAAACGACATCCATGTTGCTCGGTAAAATTCGACGGGCGGCACGGCGGGGTTTGAGTCTTCGGCGGCATATTTCTTCAGCGCCTCCACATGGTCGGGATGGACTTCGATGGTTAACACGAGCCCGGGGCAGTCCTCCCTTTTGGAGTTGTTCGTTCCCTTAAGGCGTGCGAAAGGAGAGCGATTCTCATCAGATTGGGTGTCCTCGTCCGATTGTAAATACGCCTCGATAACGATCTTCGGCGGTTTGCAGGGCTCTTCCCTCTGACAATTTTCAAAGTATTCTCTGACGTTCGTAGCGTTAAAAAGATATGGATCGATGTCGTTCCGAATAAGTCGTCCGTCGTACCGGCCTGTTAGAACGAGGCTGATCGCCTCCAGGATAGATGTCTTCCCGGTTTCATTGTCCCCGACGATTACGTTGAAAGTTGCGTTCAGCTCCAGATCAAAACTTGTGAACCGCTTGAATCCTTCGATGTAGACTCTTGTGATATGCATGTGTCCCTCCTCCCTCACGGCCCCATTCGCGCGCTCAAAACAATCCGGAGCCTCGGGGACGGATTACTAAATAGAGCGAGTTCATCGCGACTTCTCAATATAAATGTTTATCCTTAAACCAGTTTCACCCTAGCGTGGTCCTTAGGCACTGCCCCCCTCACGGCCCTCTTCGTGCGCTGAAGACGATCCGGGCGTTGGGGCCTGGGACCCCGGGTCCCGAGCCATCATCAGGGAAAAACGACGGCAGGTAAGTCTGCAGACCCACGGGCGTCGGGACCTTCGCGCGTTCGGTGCCATCGGGTCGGACCGAATACACGCCCGACTTCGCCGGGTCGTTGTGGACGACATGCCAGAAAATCAGCCGTTCTCCATCGCCCGACCACGCCGGGACCGAATCCACCATCAGCGGGAACGACAGCTCGGTCTCCTCGCCGGTCTCGACCTCGACGATCATCATGCGGATATCCCAATTGCGATAGAAACGCATGAACGCGACGCGCGCGCCATCGGGCGAGAACGCCGGCTCATGATCGCCCGAGGGATCGTGCTTGCGCTCCTGCCGGATCGAGGACTTGATGCGGCGGCGATGTGCCAGCAGAGCCTTGACCGGATTCATCGTCGGCGGAAACAGCTCGGGCGGCGGCGCTTCGAACTCGGGCTGCGTGAGCGGCCGTGGGTCGCTGCCGTCGGTGTTCATCAGCCACAGATGACTGACGTTATTGATCCCGCGCTGGAACTGAACCGTGAAGACGATGAGGCCCTCGCTCTGACCGCTCGCGGCGCCACCATTTGGCCCACCGCTCGCATCGCGCTCGTCTTCCCGGTTCCCACCCCTCGCATCGTTCTGACCGCCCGCTCGCGGGCCGATCTGGTCGGCATCGGCCATCGATACCGCTCCGGGGATCTCCGGCGTGGGGTGAATGACAGAAATTTCTCCCGACTCCAGATCGAGACGATGAACGCGAGATTGCAATTCATCATTCTCGTTCGAGGTGTAAAGCAGGGCCCGCCCGTCCGGCGTCCATCGGGCGTTGGTGTTCGCGTAACCCTTGCGCGCGGGGACGAGCGTCTCCAGGCCGCCGCCGTCGGCTCGCATGCGCAGGATCTCGGACTGCTCGATCGAGAATCGCTCGCGCCCACTCTCGGTCCAATCGCGTTTGTTGAAACGCGTCAGGACGATCCATTGTCCATCGGGCGAGACGCGCGCGCGGTTCAGTTCGCGCCAGGGATCCGAAGTCAGCAGCGTGGCCTCGCCGCCGCCCAGGGTGCTCGTATAGACGCCGAAAAAATCATCGGGCGGCGCAGGCGCCGAAGCGCCGGATTCGTCCACCGGGCCCGAGGCGATCATCCACACGGCAAGTCCGCCGAAAAGGAGCGCCGCGATGATTTGACGTGTGACTGACATTAATAAGCCCAATAAGGCCGGCGTGCGAGAGCCCGGCTCAAATAACTCAAGCGATTGAACCGGGGCAGTCTACCGCAGGCGACGAGGCCAGTCTAAGATTTCGTCTCTTATCGAAACGACTCGAATCTTCCGCCGCCCGCATGCAGAATCATTCGGCGCGCGGCCCGAGGGTTATGATCGCGCGCACGGCTCTGAGAACACGTAAAATCAAAGCCATGGGTCAACATTGGGAAAAGCATGGGGGGAGAACAAATTGGACACACCAAAGACGAACGAAGCTCAAATCGAGTATTGGAATGCGGCGAGCGGCCTCAAGTGGGTGAAACATCAGGCGACGCTCGATCGGCAGATCGGACCTCATGGCGAGGCCATGTTGGAGCACGCCGCCCCTCAACCCGGCGAGGTCGTGCTCGATATCGGCTGCGGCTGCGGCGCCGTGACGCTCGATGTCGCCGGGCGCGTCGGCGAATCGGGCAGCGCGACGGGTCTCGATATTTCAGCGCCGATGCTTGCGCATGCCCGGAACCGAGCCTCCGAGGGCGCCGTCAACAACGCGAGCTTCGTGCAAGCCGATGCCCAGGTTCATGACCTGCCTGAAGGTTCCTTCGATCTGGCCGTCTCCCGATTTGGTGTCATGTTCTTCGCCGATCCAGTCGCGGCATTTGGAAATGTTCGGCGAAGCCTGAAACCCTCGGGGCGCCTGACCTTCGCTTGCTGGCGCGCCCCACAGGAAAACCCCTGGATGATCTTGCCCGTGATGGCGGCCGCTCAATTCGTGGAGATGCCCCCTCCCCCCGACCCCGGCGAGCCCGGCCCGTTTTCGTTCGCGGATAAGGCCAAGGTCGAACGTATCCTTTCCGAATCCGGGTTCGGAGAGATCGGCGTGACCTCCCTGGAGCTTCAGATGGCGCTGGGTCATCCCTCGGATCCGGATTCGCCGCTCGATCTCCTGTTTGATATCGGGCCGCTCTCCAGAATGCTCGCAGACGCAAGCGATGATGTCCGGGCGAAGGTTCGAGAGGCGGTCAGCGCGCTGTTTGCCAGACACAGTACAGATTCCGGCGTTGTCATGGAATCGGCCGCTTGGATCGTCACCGCGCGCAACCCCGGATAGCCTGACGCGCGGGACATCTCGGCCAGATCCAGGAACGTGTCGCCCCGTCACGCCCGCTTGTCACGCCCCGTGGCGCTCTG
Organism: Candidatus Sumerlaeota bacterium; assembly: GCA_021772735.1. Classification (GTDB taxonomy): domain Bacteria; phylum Sumerlaeota; class Sumerlaeia; order MVZB01; family JAJFLK01; genus JAJFLK01. The sequence continues at coordinate 8,882 of JAJFLK010000418.1, forward strand.
GTAGCTTGGAGCCCCCCCGGCACGCCCGAAGGCGCATGCGAACCGGGCATAAGAATGTGACCTGAGGATCTGAGATCAGACCTGCACACGCAAACTTCAGACGACGCAATTGGCCGCTGATCACGCTCGGCCTCTCGCTGGGCGGGCTGATGATCATGTGGGCGTGCGCGAACGTTCGATGGGAAGAGGTCCGAGACGCGCTCGCCGGCGCGCAACTGATGCCGTGGCTTCCGCTCGGCGTCGGGTTCTACCTGCTCGGCCACGTCGTCCGGGGGGTGCGCTGCCGGTGCATCGTCGCCGAGGAGGCGCAGCTTTCGATCGTCGAGGCGAGCAACATCGTCGTCGTCGGCTATGCGGTCAATAATATGCTGCCCGCCCGCGCGGGCGAGGTCGTGCGAATCGGCGTCCTTGCCCGGCGCACGGGCATCCCGGTCAGCCAATCGCTCGCGGTGACATTCCTGGAACGAGTCCTGGACGGGCTCGTCATCCTCTTCGCGCTCGCAGTCGCCGTGGTTGCGCTGGGTCGCGAGGGACTGGTCGCCAGTTCGGCTTATGCGATCTCGGCTCTGTTCGGCGCGGCGCTCGTTTTCGTGGCCATCGCGACGTGGCGGCCGCCGTGGATCATCCGGCTGTTCTCGCGCGTGGGAGGACGTTGGGGCGAGGCGTGGCACGATCGCGCCGTGCGCTTTGCCGTCTCGCTGACGCGCGGCATGGCTCGCCTGCGCCGTCCCGGCGATGCCCTGGTCATCGTCGCTTTGAGCCTTCTCGTCTGGCTTCTCGAAGCCGGCCTGTTTGCCATGTTGCTTCCGGCCTTTGGCTTGCCTCTGGACCTGCGCTGGGGCCTGCTCGCCATGGCCGTGACGAACCTGGGAATCCTGATGCCCTCGACGCCGGGGTTCATCGGCACGTTTGAATTATTCTGCAAGGGCGCGCTCGTCGCGCTGGGCGTGGCCGGATCGACTGCGCTGGGCTACGCGCTCGTCGTTCATCTCGCGTTCTTTCTCCCGATCACGATATGGGGCGCGGTGGTGCTGGCTCTATACGGCGTCGAGATCGGATCGACGCGCGCCCTGGCGCGCAAGGCAACCTCGGCAAGGAGTATGGGGCCGCGCGACCTCGAAGCCTGTGGCCAGGCCTCGCGCCGCCGCCCTCCCGCGCCCGCCGCTCGCGATCCCGAGCCCGGCCGGTTGCTCGCCGCGATCCTCGAAGCGCTGCTCCCGATCGAAGAGATTGACGATACGGCGCCCTCGGTATCTTCCGCACATGACGTCCCTATCGATTCGCCCGTTGCCGATTGCCACCCGCTCGCCGTCGAGGTCGGCCGGTTCGTCAACGGCCAGATCCGAATCCTGCCCAACCGGCTGCGCGTCATGTATGAAGCCGGGATGATTTTTTTCCGCGTCACGGTCCGGCTCCGATACGGCGCGAGCTTCTGCTCTCTGCCGATCGCGCGGCGCAGGGCCGTCATCCAATGGTGGGCCTACGGGCCGTTCGGCCTGGGCCGGAGCCTGATGCGCCCGATCCGCGCCACCGGATTGCTGAAATTCTACGAACTGCCCGAAGTCGAAGAATCGCTCGGAGTAAACGAAGAAACCGCACTGAGGCACGCCCCATGAAACCTTCAGCAACAGCACAGGTTCTCGTCATCGGCTCCGGAGCCGGTGGCGCGGTCACGGCCCTCGAACTGGCGAATCAGGGCATGGACGTGCTCGTCGTCGAGGAAGGCTCGCGCCACGCGACCGAAGATTACGGGACGCGACCGGCCGAAGCCATGCGCAGGCTTTACCGCAGGCGCGGCATGACACCGATCATGGGGCGCGTGCCGATCGGATACGTCGAAGGCCGATGCCTGGGCGGATCGACCGAGATCAACAGCGGCTTCTGGCACAGAACTCCGCCCGAAATTCTCCTGCGCTGGAAGACGCAGTTCGATCTCGGATACAGCACACCGGCCGAGCTTGAACCGCACTTCGAATGGGCTGAGGAACAGGTCCGCATCGCCCTCGCGCCCGAGCCCCTTCCGCCGAGCACGCAGGTTTTTGGGCGCGGCATCGAAGCCATGGGCTGGTCGGCACAGCAGGTCGCGCGCGCCGCGCCCGGCTGCCAAAGCACGAACGTCTGCCCGAGCGGCTGCCCGACCGGCGCAAAGCAGGGGATGAGCCGCAGCCTCCTGCCCGCGGCCGAGGCCGCCGGCGCGCGCGTCGTCACCGATTGCCGGATCAAACTGCTGCTGCGCCAGGGCAAACGCGTCGTCGGCGTCCTTGCGTCCATGCGCATGCCGGACGGCCACCACGAGATCGTTAGGATCGACGCGGATCATGTTTTCGTCTGCGCCGGGCCGACCGAAACTCCTGCCTTGCTGCGCCGCAGCGGCGTGCGATTTCACGTCGGCGATTCGCTCCGCATCCATCCCATGCTCAAAGTGATCGCGCGGTTCGACGAACGCATCGACGCGCACCGGACCGTCATGCCGCTGCTTCAGGTCAAGGAATTCTGGCCCGAGATCTCGCTCGGCGGCGCGTTCTACACCGTGGGCCACGCCGCGATGACACTGAGCGAGAACTGGCCCAGAGCGCGCGACGTGATTCGCGATTATCGAAATCTCGCGACTTATTACGTCGCCGTCCGTGGCACCGGCCGGGGCACCGTCCGGCCGTCGTTCATCAGCGAAGATACGGTCCGTATGCGTTACGAACTTTCGCGCGAGGACATCTCGAATCTGAGCAAAGGCCTGGCGCGTCTGGCGACGCTGCTCCTGGCCGCCGGGGCGCGCGAAGTTCACCCCTCGGTTTTCGGCCTCGATGCGATCCGCTCCGAAGGCGAGGCCGTGCGATGGCTCGATGAGACCCTGCCGCGCAGCGCGCTTTCGCTGACGACCGTCCACGCCTTCTCGGCCTGCCCCATCGGCGAACGCATGGACCGATGCGCGGCCGATTCGTTCGGCAAAGTTCACGACTATTCGAATCTCTATATCAATGACGCGAGCATGTTGCCCGACTCCCCCGGCGTAAACCCGCAAGGCAGCATCATGGCGCTGGCCCGCCGCAACGCAATGCGCTTCGCCGAATCGGCGGGGTGAAGGCGAGCCAACTATGAATCACAACGCACTCGGGCAATCGCAGCTAAGGGCCGTCCCTAAAAGGTGGTTCTCCTGGGACTTCACCATCATGGAGGGGTCGCGGGAAGTCGCCGATATGGATATTTCCTTGTGGCGCGAGAAGGCCGAGCTGACGATTGATGGAGTCGTCTTTCAGGTCTACCGGGAAGGTCTGCTCCATGGCGCCTTCATCCTTGAAACGCAGGGTTCGGTGATGGCTCGCGCGGAAAAGCCGAGCGCGTTTCACCGGTCATTTGCCATCGAGCACTCCGGTCGGAAGTATACGCTCCGCGCCAGATACCCCTTTCTAAGGCCGTTCGTGCTGCTCGATGCAGATAGAGAAGTCGGGGCGATCGGCCCCGAAGGAATATTCACGCGCCGAGCGACCGTGGATCTCCCCGCAGAGCTTCCGCTTCCGGTTCGCGTCTTTATAAT
>JAJFLK010000419.1 GCA_021772735.1 Candidatus Sumerlaeota bacterium
GATATTCTTCGCGTCGTTTGTTTATTTGTGTGGGTCTCTCGCCAATGCCGTCGTGCCGAAATCGATCGATTCGGGCGAAGTCGGATCGGCCGGCACGGCGATTTTCATCAATCTTGCGCTTCTCGCAGTCTTCGGCATTCAACACACCGTGATGGCAAGACCGTTTTTCAAGCGAGCCATAACGAAGAGCATCCCGGAGCCCGCCGAGCGGCCGACGTATGTGCTCCTCTCCAGCATCCTGCTCTTTTTGCTTTACGCTCTGTGGCGACCCATGGAGGGCACGCTCTGGGATATCCAGAACTCAACCGGACGCGGCATCCTGTGGGCGCTGTTCGGCCTGGGCTGGGGGGTCGTGCTGGGGAGCACGCTTCTGCTGAACCACTTCGACCTGTTCGGGCTGCGCCAAATCTGGATTCACTTGATGGGGCGAGAGTATACACCGGTCAAGATGGCCGAACCGGGGCCATACAAGATCGTGCGTCACCCGCTATACGTCGGCTGGTTGATGACGTTTTGGATCACGCCGACGATGAGCCATGCGCACCTGCTTTTTGCCTCGGCACTGCTGGCCTATATTCTGATCGCGATCTATTACGAAGAACGCGATCTGGTGGTGGCGTTCGGCGCGGATTACGAGGAGTACCGACGACGCACGCCGATGCTGATCCCCAACCCATTTCGCAAGGCCTAGATCGGGACGAACTCCGATCTCGGACGCCGGCAGGTATTTGCGTTCGATTTCTGTAGCGCGGAGTCAGCCGAATTTGCGGTCGCCGGCTTCTGAAGGATGCCGAAACAGGTGCGTGCGATTCCGCCCCGTGGATTTGGCCTCGTAAAGCGCGCGATCGGCCTGATCGAAAAGCCCGTGCCAGGATTGGGGAACTTCGGGATCGAACGTGGCAATCCCGACGCTGATACCAACCTCGATTTTTTCCGATTCGAATTCGACAGGTTTCGAGACCATCGCCTCGCGGATGCGCTCGGCGGCCTGGAGCGCGGATAACGCGTCGGTCTCGGGCAAGATGCACACGAACTCGTCTCCTCCACAACGCCCGAGAACATCACTGCCGCGCAGAACGCAAGTCCCCCGGCGGGTGAACTCGCGCGGGACCTCATCGCCGGCGGCGTGGCCATACTTGTCGTTGACGGCCTTGAAACGGTCGAGGTCAATCATGAGCAAGGCGAGATCGTGGCCATACCGCGAGCAGCGATCAATTTCGATCTGGAGCGCTTCGGTGACCGCGCGTCGATTCAGAGCTCCGGTGAGCGAATCGGTCATGGCAAGCAAACCGAGGTTGTCGCGTTGATCTTTGAGTTCCCGCACCTCGCCCGAGAGGCGTAACTGGGTCTCGATCCGGGCGAGCAATTCGGGGATGTTGACCGGCTTGCTCATGTAATCGTTCGCGCCCTTCATCAGTCCCTGGACGATGTGCTCGGTATCGCCGAGCGCGGAGACGAGAATGACGGGCAGCGTCCGCGTCGATTCGACACCGCGAAGTTCCTCGAGAAACGTCAGGCCGGTCACTTCGGGCATCACGACGTCGAGCAGGATGATGTCCGGGCGCTGCCGATCGATCTGAGTCCTTGCATCGGCGGCGGATTCAGCAATGGCCGTCCGATGGCCTTCGACCTCAAGGAGCTTCGCGAGCAGCTTCCGATTGTCCTCGTTGTCATCGACGATGAGAACGAGCGGGCCGGCGGGGGGTGTGGGTTCAGTCTCCATGTCGATTCGGGCGAGAGCAAATGCAACTCTCCCGCTTATCGGCCCAGACCAGCAATTGCCTTGAGTCAATCCTATCTGCGGTCTTTACCATGCCCGCGCGGATTTCGAATATCTGGGTCTAATTCGCCTCTCCCGGCGGCGGCTCTCGGCGGTCGCCTCAGCGGGATTTAGCTTGCCTGTCCCGACCCCTCACGCCAAGCTGTCAGCCTGTATCAAGCAGCATTTGAAAATGTATTTAGCGGCAGGGGAGGACCATTGCCATGTCGGTTCGGATGATTCGTTCGCACGGTTTTCGCGCGACCATCGCGCTCATGATTACGCTCGCCCTGGCGGGAGTTGACCCAGCCTACGCCGCCCTGCCGGCTTCGGCCGAGCTGGCCTCGCGGGTGACCATTCACCGCGATACCTGGGGCGTGGCTCACGTCTATGGCAAGACCGACGCGGCGGCGGTTTTCGGCTTCGCTTATGCCCAGGCCGAGGATTACTTCTGGCAGGTCGAGGAAGTCTACGCCCGGTCGATCGGCCGTCACGCCGAATTCATCGGCAAGGACGGCCTCAAGACCGATATGTTGAGCCTGGCCTTTGAAGTTCCGGGGCGTTCGCGTGAGGATTTCGCCGATCTCTCGGCCGAATCCCAGACCGCCTGCGAGGCATTCGTCGCCGGACTGAATTACTATCTCGAAAAGAACCCCGACGTTGAGCCGCTCGCGATTCAGCAATTCGAACCCTGGATGGTGCTGGCATACGGCCGCTTCACGCTGCTCGAATGGGCCGCGGGCCGGACGGGATACAGCTCGGGCAGGCAATCCAAAATGATGGAGGAGATGCAGGCCGAGGCCGTCGGGTCGAATCAATGGGCGATCGGCCCGAGCCGGACCGAGGACGGAACGGCCATGCTATTCCTCAACCCGCATCAGCCGTGGTTTGGATACGGGCAATTCTGGGAAGGGCACATCCGCAGCGACGAAGGCTGGAACTTCTCCGGCTCGACGTTCTTCGGCGGACCGTTCCCGAGCATGGGACACAACGATTTCCTCGGCTGGGCGCATACCGCAAACGCGCCGGACGTCGGCGATCTGTATCGTGAAGTTTTCGACGACCCGGACAAGCCGCTCAATTATCGCTACGACGACGGCTACCGGACCGCGACCGAATGGTCCGAGACGATTCGCGTCCGGACCGACGAGGGTTTCGAGGAGCAGGAGTTCACATTCCGCAAGACGCATCACGGGCCCATCCTCGAGCGCGAAGACGACCAGACGTTCCTGGCCTGCAAGATCGCGAACGTTTTCGAGGTCGACCGGATCGCACAGGGCATCGCGATGACCAAGGCCGAAAACTTCGACGATTGGTACGAGGCTGTCGGCCAGCTCGGGCTGATCGTCTTCAACATCGCCTACGCGGATCAGGACGGGAATATTCTCTACCTTTATAACGGCGCGGTGCCCAAGCGCGATCCGAATATCGATTGGAGCCGGGCCGTCGACGGAAGCGACCCCGCGACGGAATGGAAGGGAATCCATACGGTCCAGGAGTTGCCGCAGGTGCTCAATCCGGCCTCAGGATTCGTCCAGAACTGCAACGCATCGCCCTTCCACGCGACAGACAGCGGGAATCCGTTCGGACCTGACTTCCCGAAATACATGGTCCAGGAAAAAGAGAACGACAATCGACGCTCGGCGGTATCGCGCTGGCGGCTGCGCGAGATGAATGATATGACGTTCGAGGATTGGGAGGCGGCGACGGTGGACACGACATCGTATTGGGCGTTGTTCTCGCTGCCCCGGCTGCAACAGCATTTCGAGCGACTGGAAAATTCGAAGCCCGAGCTTGCCGAGAAGGCGCGGCCGTACTTCGAGCACGTCATGAGCTGGGATTCGAAGGTCGAGGTTGATTCGACCGCAGCGACGCTTTGCTATCACTGGTTTGAGGAAATGTATGGCAACCTTCCGCCTTCCGAATCGATCAAGGCGAAGTTCGTCACCGATCCGGATCTGAAATTCGAGGCGCTGGTGACGGCCGCCGAGAAGCTCGAAAAGATCTGGGGGAACTGGCAGGTGGCCTGGGGCGAGGTCTTCCGCATGCAGCGCCAGCCGAACGTCTCGGATTTTATCAAAACGCCGGTCACAGACGACGAGCCAAGCGTGCCGTGCCTCGGCGTGCCGGGTTCGTTCGGCGGATCGTATAACGTCTACTATTCGCCGAGCATGCCGGGCCGCAAGCATCGTTACGGCGCGGTCGGCGGATCGTTCATGGGCGTCTATGAATTCGGCGAGCGGATCAAGGCCAAGACCGTACTTCAATTCGGAGAGAGCGCCGATCCCGATTCGCCGCACTACTTCGATCAGGCCGAGGGGCTCTATTCCAAACGCAAATACAAGCCGGCATGGTTCTACTGGGATGAGGTCGTCGAGAACACCGAGCGCGCCTATCACCCCGGCAACGAGATCGAAAGCGGCACGAGCGGCGGATGATTATCGGCTATCGACGCGGGCGCGGGCTTGCGTAACTCGCCCCGGGCGTTCGCTCCGCTATTTTTTCGGATACTTTGCGTCCAGGATCTTATCCCACTCGGCGATCTGGTCGGCCACGCCGGCGAGCAACTCGCCAGCGTCTTCGAGGATAACGATCGATTTAATGCTGTCGCCCTGCCGGATCGCGTCCACGACATCCTGATCGCTCTGATCGGCGACCTTGCCGAACACGGTGTGTTTGCCGTCGAGCCAATCGGTCGGGATGTGCGTAATGAAGAACTGGCTGCCGTTCGTGCCGGGCCCCGCGTTTGCCATCGAGAGAACGCCGGGAGCGGAGTGCGTCAGCTCGGCGCAGCATTCGTCGCCAAACTGGTATCCGGGCCCGCCGGTGCCGGTCCCCTGCGGGCAGCCGCCCTGGACCATGAAATCATCGATGACGCGGTGGAATCCGAGGTCGTCGTAATACCCACGCTGGGCGAGGTTAATGAAATTGGCGCAGGTCAGCGGGGTCTGCTCGGGGTGTAGCGTAAGATTGATATCGCCTTTGGAAGTCTTGATGCAAATTCGCACGGGGTTTCTCCTGATCGTGGGCGTGATTGGATGCCGGCCCGGATCAAGTTCGATTCGGGGCCGACCGCGCGGACCCTATCACATGCGACGCCCGGGGCGCACGTTTGAAATCCCATCCTCGGCGATTGGGTGCGACTAGACGGTTTTGAATTGAATAATCGGACGAAATTGGAAACATAGGGTGGTCCAGATCGCATGACGCGAGCGGCGCGATCCAGCCCGAGATTTTAGGGAGTCGCGCGGGTCTTTCTCATCTCATTCGCCCCCTTGTCCGCGATGGTCCGAACTGATGCCACAATCGCGCAAGTTCATCACCTTGGCCCATCAATTGGCGACCGTCGCCGCCCACGCGGCCGGACGAATGAAGCTCAAGCGGGCGCTCAGGGCTTTGAATCGGGGCCGCATAATTGACCGTTACCGGAACTGCCTCGTCGAATCCGGGGATTTCACAGTCGTCAGGTACCTCGGCATCGGGCAGAACGGGGTGGTGTTTGAAGTCGAAGGCCCCGGCGCCGAGGCATTCGGAGCTCCG
>JAJFLK010000420.1 GCA_021772735.1 Candidatus Sumerlaeota bacterium
ATCTCATTCAGGAAGGCAATATCGGCCTGCTCGAGGCCATCACAAAATTCGACCACACGCTCGGGTTTCGCTTCTCGACGTATGCCGCGTTCTGGATTCGTCAATCGATCCAGGTCGCCGTGCGTCAGCGCGGTTCGCTCATCCGAATTCCCGTCCGCAAGTCCCGCATGCTCGGATTCATGAATCAAGCGGTCCAGGAATCCTGGGCCATGAACGGGCGTCCGCCGACCGAAGACGAACTTGCCGAGCGCCTTGAGATCACGAACGAGCAGGCGCGTGAACTGTGTCGCATCGGCGAAGCTGTTCTATCTCTGGACACTCCGGGCAATGAAGACGGCGTTCCTCTCATGCACCTGATTCCCGATACCCTGAGCGAGCCGGTCGAGCAGAAATCTCTCGATGACGAACGCCGGGCAAAAGTCGCCTCGATTCTGGAGCTGCTGTCTGACCGCGAGGCGCGCGTCATTCATCAGCGTTTCGGGTTCGCCGATGGCGGCGTCGGCCGAAGCTTGCGCAAGGTCAGCAGCCGCCTGGGCCTGAGCCAGGAGGGCGTGCGGCGAATCGAGCAGCGCGCCCTGCGCAAGTTGCGCCGTCCTCATGTGCGTCGTTCTGTGAACGGATTGATTTAGGTTTGCTGGCGGCCCGAGCCGCCTTTGGGTCCGGCGTTGCCCCGGGAAAAATTTCCGTGCGGACGTTTGTCCCCCTTACGCCAGTACGGATTGCCGGCCGGCAGGGTATTCATCGGCAAGATTCGGAGAGCTTTCGCGCCAAGGCTCGTCGTGACTTTCACCGGTGATCTCTCCGGCCGGCGCTCATTTTGTGGCAAGTCACCCGCCACTCGCTCAGTGTCACTCTGTGACCAACATTAAGTCCTAGCCCTGAGCTTCGGCCGCTTCTGATTCCCAGCCGTAATCGTGATACGCGTAATCGAACGCGCCGTCGCTTTTGAGATCGACGACGCCGAACCCCTCTTGCACGCCATAGAGCGGGCCCTTCCACCAATTGCCCGAGACCGCCCCGCCGCAGATAAACGTCACGCCCTGGTATTCGATGCGATCGCGCTGATGAAGGTGGCCCGAGAGCGCGAGCTTTACGTTGTATTGCGCGAGCAGACGCGCCACTTCAACTCCACGGCGCATCACCAGACCATTGGCGATCTCATAGGTCAGGGACTCTTCGTTGAAGAAGCGTTCGGAGTAGATCGTAACGCTAAGGATCGGGATGTGCGAGATGACGACGGCCGGCGTCGAGGCCGGCTTGGCCGCAAGGTCCGCTTCGAGCCACTCGCGTTGGGCCGGGTCCAGATCGCCCTGATAGAAACGGTTCGGTCCGGGTTGGACATTATCGAGGACATAGATGCGCCAGCCTTTGTGGTCGAACGCATAATACGTCCGCTCCAGGCCGAGCATCTCCCGGGCCATCAACTTGCCGTAGGACGGATGCTCGGGGGTCGTGCCATACATACCGGCCCAGCCGAAGATGTCGTGATTTCCGATGGTGTGATAGATGGGCAGATCGTTGTGATCGCGCTCGACGCCGTTAAACACGCCGAAGAGTTCGCGTGAATAGTCTTCTGTTTGCTTCATCGTGTCGAACACCTGATCGCCGCCGGTGGCGATGAAATCAGGCTTGGGCGAGACCGAGTTTGCGGCCTCAAAGGCTTTGGCGAGCCCGCGATCCGCGCCGAGCTTCTTCTGAACATGCGCGTCCGTGAGGTGGATAAATCGGAAGCCGCCCGAGGAGGCCTCAGCCGAGGATGCCGACGAGGCCTGGCCGATAAGCGCCGGACCGGCCAGAAGCGCTGCACCTGCACCAAGCGACGTGCCGAGGAATTTCCTTCGATCGATTCGATGATCCGTCATGAGTGTCTATCCTTTGCGCCTCTTCGCGCCCCTCTGCCCCTGAATCCTGATGCGCGGCCAAACGCACGCTTTGATACCGGCCGATACTGAAATTACGCCGCGAGTCTAGCACACCGAGCCGCGCGCGCCACGATTTCAGCGGTCTATTTATTTTCGGGCTTTGATCGCGGGAAAAGCGGACAATTTCAACGCGGCCCCAGGCCCATCGGAACCTCGACCCGAACCGATTCGCCTCCAGTGACTTCGATCTCCGGCGGATCGGCATGAGGTTTGAGGCGCGTGTGATCGACGTGCAGGAGGTACTTGCCAGGCGCGACGTTTGGGATCGAAAAATTTCCCTCGTCATCCGTGACGGCGTGCCAGGGCGATTCGATCACGACCAGACTGCCGCGCATCCAGGCGTGCAGATCGCAGGCGATCTTGATGCTGTCTGTAAGCCGGAACGTGACGTCGCGGGACTTGCCGGAGTTGAGCATGAAATTCTTGCCCTGCCGCCTGGAGTTGAGATTCACGTTGTGGTTGATGAGGTCCGAGTTCTCGAAGTGAACGGTCGCGCCTTTGGGGATCACCAGCACGGCCGGTTCGAAAACCGATTTCTTCTGATCGATCACGAAAGTCTGATCGCTGATGGCCTTGGCACGGCGCTTTGCCTCATCGCTTTCGAGCCAGACGACCACCTTGCGCACTCCGCCCCCCGTGGCGACGGTGACCGGCTTTGGCACCTTGATGCGCGTGGGGTCCGGCTTGCCTTCGGCGTCGAGGACGACCTCGGTCGGCGCCTGCTGATCGGCTCGCCAGCTCCTCGGCAGATCGCCTTCGTAGAGAACGAATCCGTTCACAGTTCCGGTCTCACCGCTGTTTTCAGAGTTCGCGGAGTCATTAGCCTCATCCTGTGCCAGGCCGGAATTTCCAATGGCAATTGCGCAGGCGATGCCAAGCAAAACCGGAAAGATGTTGTCGCGTAGAATCATTGTCGGGGTGGCTCCTCGTCCATCAACTGGGCCGTCCGCACCGGCTACTCTGGCATGAAGACAGCGGGCCCAACCTAAAGGTTCCGGAGTGCGATCCCAAGCGCAAACTCAGTCCGCACTGATTAATCGTGAATCTCTTTAAGTAATGGTGATGTTTGAGGGGATTCTCAGCGAGCGTTTCGTATCAGAACGAGTCGCCGCCCCCTCTGCGCGCCGACCGGCTGCTCATGCCCATGTAGGCGTCGTTCTCAGCCAAGGCCCTGGCAAATCGCATTTCTGATTCGGTCACCTCGGGCATCCGCCATTCCCATTCCCAGGTCTTGACAGGGCCGGCGGCCGGGTCCGTGTAGGCATCGGCGATGAGCACCATGCGATCGTCGTCGGAGGAGATCACGAGTTGCATGCGGTAATTCTCGCTCGGGCGGTGCCGGGTCAAATGCACGCTGCTCGGGATGACGGGAATGCGGGCGGCGCTCATCATATCCACTTCTTCTGCGAGAGGGGATTCATACGGCCATTCGGCTTGGCCCATGTCTGAGAATATGTAATTGACGTAATCCGATGGCTTGGCCACAGGGTAGAGCGCGATGAACGGCGAGCGTGCGAGGTTCCTCGGGCGGAGCATATACGCAACGGCGCTGGCCGAGCTCTCCAGTTCGGGCGGTGCAGGGGCGGAGCATGCTTGCGTCATTGTCACCGCTGCCAACGCCGCGACGGCGCAGCCCCCGACGAATAATCGATAGAACAAATTCATAGTCAACTCCTCGGTGATCTTATCGGCAATCGGCCTGATTGGCTTTTCGCCGCGTTACCGGTCAAGCCCGCTGATCTGCGGCCCGGACCCCGGGGCTCCAAACTCGAAGCCTCTAATGAACTCGATCATATCGTCCTTGGAGAAAGTCTCGGCCGGACCGCCAGCGTCAATGATCAATACGAGCGGCCCGACTTCGGTGACGGCCAGGACGTGTCGGCGTTCGGGCTCGGTCGGCGCCCTGGCAGGCAATCGTCCGACGACGCCGCCGATCGGAACACCATCGGCGGTGGCGATATCGAAATCGCCTTCTTCGATCCACGGTCTGGCGTCGATCGATTCCACATCCGCCGTCACGCGCAGCATCCATTCCAGGCCGTTGCCGATGATGACGGCCATTTGCGCGCCGTCGCTCTCGCGCCGCAAAAGGGCTCTGCGGGTGAGCTCTGATTCCGAATCCAAGTCGTTGCTGAGCAGACTCAAGTCCGGCGCCATGTTCGTCGCCGAGGTAAAGGGGTCGATCGCCTGCCAGCCGGGTCCGGCGTGGTATGCCGTGCTCCGGTTCGATACGGCCTTCCAGGATCGGCTGAGCAGACCGCGAGGGCGAGCGCCCGCCTTGACCAGCGCACTCGCCACGGCGATGTGACCTTCGTCCTTGGCCGTGTAGTATGGCGTGTATCCCTTGTCCGTCCGTGCGTTGACGTCTGCCCCCGCGTCGATCAGGCGTTGGCAAATTTCGGCCCGCCCCAGATACGCGGCGTAGAACAGCGCCGTCGCGCCGCCCGCAGATCGATGATTAGGGTCCGCCCCGATTTCAATCAAGGCTTCGACGACGCTGATGTGGCCCTCGTGAGTCGCGACCATAAGTGGCGTGTATTCGTTCTTGTCTTCGACTTCGAGGTTTGAGCCGCTTTCGGCGAGCATGCGCGCGGCTTCGGTTTGTCCCTTGAATGCGGCAATCCCGAGCGGTGTCATCTCGCCGACGGTTTCGCGCGCTTCCGTATCGGCCCCGGCTTCGAGTAGAAGTCGAAGCGATTCCGTATTTCCGGTGCCCGCAGCGGCGATCAGTGCGCTCGTCTTGCTCTGATTCGTGACCAGGTTCGGATCGGCCCCTCCGCTCAATAGCGACTGGACGGTGGCCGTGTGGTTCTCGATGACGGCAAACATAAGCGCGGTGTTGCCGTGATTGTCTTGGGTGTTGGGATCGGCGCCGGCGGCGATCAGACGATCTGCCAGCTCCGTCCATCCGCCTTTACAGGCCGACATCAGAGTCGAGTGGCCGAATGATGTGGAGGCTTCCGGATCTGCCCCGGCGTCCATGAGCATCCCGGCAATTGTGAGATGGCCTTCGAGCGCGGCATCCATGAGCGCGGTAAAGCCGTCTTCGCCGGGGGTGTCAGGGTCCATTCCCGCACGCAGGAAAAGATCGACCGCGTTCGCATTGCCCGAGGCGGCCACGATCCGGAAGGCTTCGGGGCTGTATGAGATGCCAAGCTTTGAGAGTTCTTTCTTTGGCGACCGGGCGGATTCAGCTCGCTGACTCAGCAGGATCGCCGCGCAGACCGGCCCGAGAAGGACCAGCGCGGCTATCGGCAGGATTCTGTTGGTGTTGCGATACATAGGCCGAGGCTCTCCGAATCCGTGCACACCAAGGGCAGGGACACGGATTACTTATCGGCCGTGTGGGCGTGTCGTCTAAAGGTCTACTGTGTGGGTGATAATCCGGCTCGATTCGGGCTGGGGCCCCGAGCTACTGCGCCAGCTCATCCACGACGCGATCGAGTTTATCCTGCGGGCCGAGCGCGATCAGGCGGTCGCCGCTGGTGATCTTATCCTGGGCTCCGGGGTTGTATTGCATCTGATCACCCCGCTTGATGGCCACGACGATAACCCCGCTATTAAACTGCGCGTTCATCTCGCTCAGCGTGAGGCCGTCGATCTTCGAGCCCTCCGCAATGGGAATCTCTTCGAACGCGAACTCGTGGCTGTAACTGCCGATCGCGATGTCGATGAGATCGACCACGGCGGGGCGCAACGCGGCGTGAGCGATTTGAGTCGCGCCGGCCCGATGCGGCACGATCACTCGAGTCGCCCCGGCCATGTAGAGTTTCTTCTCGCTGTTCTCCTGATCCGAGCGCGCAATGATCGTAATCTGCGGGTTCAGGGCGCGGGCCGAAAGCGTGACGAAGACGTTATTCGCCGTATCGTGCATCGCAGTGATCAGGCGCGACGCGCGGTCAACCCCGGCCCGCAGCAACGTTTCATCGTCAGTGGCTTCGCCCCTCACGGCCAGGATGCCTTTGCCGTCGAGCTCAGCGATCAGCTCCTCATTGTGTTCGACGACGACAAGCTTGACCCCCTTTTGCCTCAAATGCTCGCAAACTTGCCGGCCCACTCGTCCGTATCCGACAAGAACCGTATGTCCGTTTAGGTGTCCGATGTCTTTGCTCACGCGGCGCCTCCCGATCAATTCGTCGATTTTCATTTCCACCAGCATCTGTGTAAAGAAGCCGAGGTTAACCGTCATCGTGCCCACGCCGAGAATGATGAGCAGCACGGAGAACATCCGTCCGCTGTCGCTCAAGTCCGGCAATTCGCGGTAGCCCACCGTGAAGATCGTGACGACCGTGAAGTAGAACGCGTCGAAGAGCCCGATACCTTCGATCATGCGGAACCCGAACGTCCCCATGCTCATGACGACGACGATCATTGAGAGCGAAAACAGGACTTTTTGGTTTGGCCGCATGGGGGAGGCGAGGGAGAGGTCGGCGGGGCGGAGCAGACTGCGGGTCATTGTGCCCGCGTATTTTTGTCAACGCAATCGAATCGATCCGCTACAATTGCGAACCCTGCCTGGCAGGTCGAACCGAAAACGGGAGTGGGATACGAATGACATCGATAATGAAACTGACTCGAAATTCAATCGGTCTGATGGCGTTGGTCGCCGTTGCAGTGGGCTGCACGATCAATACCTCGGCACCGGCGACTCATGCGTCGGCATCGTCGTGCTGCGCAGATACCGCAGGCGCAGATTCGGCCGGGGGTGCTTCGGAAGGGACATCCGAGGACGGCATCAGTTGGACGACGCTCGGCAACGGTCTCCAGGTGATCGTGGTCGAGGACCATGCCCAGCCGCTCGTGACGATCGAGGTGGCGGTCAAGAACGGCGCTTACACCGAGCCGCCGGAATTTGACGGGCTCTCGCATCTTTACGAACATATGTTTTTTAAAGGCAACGCCGCGATCCCGAATCAAGAGCAATACATGGAGCGCCTGCGGGAGCTCGGCGCGCGCTGGAACGGCACGACCTCGACCGAGCGCGTCAATTACTTCATGACGGCGCACAAGAAGAACCTGAACGCCGGAATGGTATTCCTTCGCGATGCATTGCTTTTCCCGCTCTTCAAAGAAGATGAGCTTCGTCACGAATGGCCTGTCGTGCTGGGCGAGTTCGATCGCAACGAAGCCGCTCCGTCGTTTCACTTGCGCCGCGCGGTCGACCGCCGGCTTTGGAGCGAGAACTTCAGCCGGAAGAACACCATCGGCGACCGCGAAGTGATTTTCAACGCCACTCGCGAGCAGATGCGAGAAATTCAGCGTCGATATTATATCCCGAACAATTCGGCGCTCCTGGTCGGCGGCGATGTGAATCCGGGCGAAGTCTTTGATATGGCCGAACTGCTCTTCGGCTCGTGGGAACGCGGCGCGGACCCAAACATCGCATGGCCCATCCCCGCACATCCGCCTCTTGAAGGCACGTCACGAGTCGTCGTCCCGGCTGAGGTCCGGACCGCAACGCTTCAGATCGCCTGGCACGGCCCCTCACTGGTGAGCGATCCCGAGGCGACTTATGCAGCCGATGCGCTGTCATTCATCCTTTCTCAGGCGGATTCAGAATTTCACAAGGCGCTCGTCGATACGGGCCTCGTCGATGGAGTCGATCTCTCTTACTACTCCCAGGTCCACACCGGGCCGATCACGCTGAGCGCCTCGACCTCGGCCGACCGCCTCGACGCCGCCTGGGAAGCGATAAACATCGAGCTGGAAAAGATGGCCGATCCTGATTACGTCACCGACGAGCAGCTCGAAGCGGCCAAGACAATCCTTGAGAACAATGAGATTTACAGCCGTGAGCAGACAAGCGGTTTCGTCCACTCCGTTTCGTTCTGGTGGGCGACGGGCGGGCTTGATTATTTCCTCAGTTATCTGGACAGCCTGCGCGCTGTCGAGCGGGAGGATCTCGCTCGCTACGTCCAGACTTATATTCAGGGGAAACCGCGCATCGAGGCGGCGCTCGTCAGCGAGGCCGATCTGGGGACGATCGAGTTTGCCAAGACGGCCGATGTCGTGCGGCCCGAGAG
Source organism: Candidatus Sumerlaeota bacterium (assembly GCA_021772735.1). Taxonomy (GTDB): domain Bacteria; phylum Sumerlaeota; class Sumerlaeia; order MVZB01; family JAJFLK01; genus JAJFLK01. The sequence goes on from JAJFLK010000420.1 coordinate 7,946, forward strand.
CGGCTCATCGAGCGCGGCTTTTGATCGCCCTGCCGAGAGCGGAGAAGTCACGACGATCGAGTTCGACGTCGACGGGCTTGAAGTCGTTCTGCGCCGCAATCCGCAAAGCCAAATCACGGTCGCCCGGATGGTCATTCAGGGGGGGCTTCCTCTATATGGCGCGGATGCCGCAGGCCGCGAGCTCGTCCTGCTCGAAACCCTGACTAAAGGCAGCTCGTCGTACTCGAAAGAGGAGATCAACCGACGGCTGGCGCGGACCGGCGCATCCATCTCGCCCTCTGCGGGCCAAGATTATTCGACGCTGAGCCTGCGGACGCTGCGGCGCGACTTCGATGAAAACTTCGCAATCTTCGCCGACGTCATTGCGCATCCGCTGCTCGACGCGACCGAAGTCGGACTGGTTATCGATCGCCGTCTGTCCCATATTCGCATCCAGGAGCAGACGCCCGACTCCTATATCAGCGTCCTGGCGAGCCGAAATTTCTATGCGGGGCATCCTTATTCGACGCCGCCCTCCGGCTCCGAGGAATCCGTCACGGGCTTGACCGCTGAGCAAGTGCGCGAGATTCATGGCAAGACGATGACGCGGGCGCGGCTCAAGCTTTACGTTGTCGGCAATGTGACCGAAGACGAGCTGCGGGTGCTGGTTCGCGACGGGCTGAGTGATCTGGCCACAGGTGAGGTCGCGCCCAAGGCTCCGCCTCGTGTGGCCGCTGAGCCTCGGAGTTTGCTCATCGAAGAGCGCGACCTGCCGACCAATTACGTTTTCGGATGTTTCGACGCTCCTAACTTCGGCGCAGAAGATTACGCGGCATTTCGCGTCGCAGCGGCGATCCTGGACGACCGGCTTTTCCGCGAAGTCCGAACGCGGCGCAATCTTTCATACGCCGTCGCATCGATCATCAGCAGCCGCCTGGCCAATTACGGCGTCCTATACGTGACCACCGTCAAGCCGAACGAAACGCTTGAGGTGATGCTCGCCGAAGTGGAAAAAATTATCGCCGACCCCGTAGCCGAGAAGGAACTGCGCGACAAGGTCGAGGAGATGATTACCGGCGACCTCGTCGGCAACCAGACCGCCGCCAGTCAGGTCGGGCGCCTCGTCCAATACGACATGAACGGAGGCGGCTGGGCAGGCGAGGCTGAAGCCCTCGAGAAGATACTTGCCGTCACTCCGGCCACGATCCAGGCGGCTGCCGCGCGGTATCTGAAGGACTTCAGTTTCGCCGTGCTGGGCAACGCCGAGGGGCTTGACCGCGAGCTGTATACATCTCGATAGGGTCCGCGGGCACCAAATCCAGACTCCTTCGGGCGCGCTTCCGCGTTCAGCTCATTGGACTCAAATCGTTGATATCGCAAGGGTTATATCTGTTTCGGATGAGCGCCGGCCAGGCTCTGTCCGCCCTGGGCCACCGGCTGATTCCACGCTGACCGGATTTAGCCTCCGGGCCACTAACCTTAGTGGGCTCCGGTGTCGATAAGGAACTCGAATGGCCGGTTCGGGCGCGGCTTTGTCGCTTCGCACGTGCTGGGGGGATTGCCTCAGAAACCGACTCTCGCAAGGCGTGACCATGGAAGACCATACAGTCGTTGACGATAGCATCAATCGAGCGCTTGAGGCGAGTAAGGCCGGCGTTCAACGTCCGATTCTGATCATCCTCGATGGCGGCGATATGAAAAGTCGCTTCCGGATCGACGACCGGGAAATGATCGTCGGGCGCGATGTCGTCTGCAGCATCACGCTTGCGGACGCCAAGGTTTCACGCCAGCATTCTAAGTTCATCTACAAGAACTACGATCAGGTCGATGCGCATGGCGAGGTCGTCATCAAGGACATGGGCTCGACGAACGGAACGTTCGTGAACGGGAAAAAGATCACCGAGCAATTGCTCTGCGATCGCGACAAGATTCTGATCGGCTCCACGCTTTTCGGCTTTTTCCTTCGTGATGAGAGCACGCTGAAGGCCGACGAGACGCTGATGCGGCTGGCCAGTTATGACAGCCTGACGGGCCTTCGCAATCGGGCGATCTTCATCGAAGAGATTCGGCGCGAGTTCGATCGCGCGCGGCGATATGGCCGCCCGCTTTCGATGGTCATGTTCGACATCGATCACTTCAAAAAATTCAACGACTCGTACGGGCATCAGGTCGGCGATCACGTCTTGAAGGAACTGGGCACATTGATCGGCCTCAGTTGCCGATCCAATGACCTCCCGGCCAGGTATGGCGGCGAGGAATTCGCGCTGATTCTTCCCGAGACAGGTCTTGAGAACGCACTGATCAAGGCCGAGCGATTGCGCAAGGCGATCATGATTCATGCGTTCGATTCCGATGCGACGCGCCTCAGCGTGACCGTCAGCCTTGGGGTATCCACGATGGACGAAGGCATCGAAGATTCGGATGCCTTGATCAAGGCCGCGGACATGGCCCTCTACCGCGCCAAAGAAGGCGGGCGTAATCGCGTCTGCTGGCATCATCAGGTCGATGAAGATTCCCGCCTCAGCGAAGCCAGCTGAGTCCGGAACCCGCGGCTGCCGCAAGTATTCTTTAAGATTTCTTTAACTCTATATCGATCGGGCAGTGATCCGAACCCATGACACTGGGCAGGATCGACGCGCCGGCTAGCCTCGGCCGCAGCGACGCCGAGATGCAGAAATAATCGATACGCCAGCCGATGTTCCTTTGGCGAACGCCGGGCCGATTGCTCCACCAAGTGTAATGCCCGCCTCCGGATTCAAACTGACGGAATGTATCGATGAACCCAGCCTTTACGATTGCGTCGAACCCTGCGCGCTCCTCGTTCGTGAAGCCGGCATTGCGGCGGTTTGTCTTCGGGTTGGCGATGTCGATCTCTTTGTGTGCGACGTTCAGGTCGCCGCAGAAAACGACGGGCTTCTTCTGCTCCAGCCGCTTGCAGTACTTCAGAAACGCGACATCCCACTGCTTCGTCCGATAGTCCAGGCGAAGCAGGCCGCGCTTGGAATTTGGCGTGTAACAGTTGACCAGATAGAAGTCGGCGAACTCGGCCGCGATGACGCGGCCTTCGTGATCGTGTTCTTTGATTCCCAGGCCGAGCTGAACTTGCTCGGGCTTGATTTTGCTGAGAATCAGCGTGCCGGAGTAGCCCTTTTTCTCGGCCGAATTCCACGCCGCGTGATACCCGGGCAAGGGGAGCGGAACTTGCTCGGCCACGGCCTTGACTTCTTGAAGGCAGAGGATATCGGGATCGCGCTCTGCGACGAAATCAAGGAAGCCCTTGCGGATCGCCGCCCGGATGCCGTTCACGTTCCAGGAGACAAGGCTGATTGTGCCGCTCCGTCGCTTTGGATTCTGTTCTTTTGCGCGACCTGCGCCACGGATTCTTGTTGGCATCGTGTATGAATATCCGACGGCGGCGCGCACGCGGCCGTTTGAATTTCTGCGATCTGTGAGGAAGAAGATTCGAGCGGGCGCTACTGCTTCTTGAAGCGAATACCCTTGAACGCCTTCTTGAGGTTGTCGACGCCTTCTTTAAGGTTATCCCCGGCCTGGCCGGCCGCGCCTCTCGCGTCGATGACGACTTCGCTCTTGTCCACGCTGCCCGCGATCTCAATGGCGTCGTCGAGCGATTCGGTGGCCCCATCGCGCAGAGCCCACCATGCCGAGCCGCCGCCTTCGATGTAGACCGTCGGGTCGGTGCCCTCGCGGACCTGCCGACCCTGCATCGCGATCTCGCCCCCATCCACCGAGAACTCGAAAGTCGCGTAATCTTTGCCGTCGATCTCGATCTCGACTGAATAATCGCCGTCGACATCTGTCATGTCTTCGCCGCTGACTGTGTCGCCTTCGCGCCCGAACTCGAACGTGAACTCGCTCCAGGTCGCCTTGAGCTGCACGTTTTCTTCGGCCTCGCCCAGCTCGCCTCTCGGACCTTTCAATTCGACTTTGGCCACCGCATCCGCAGTTCCATTCTTTGTCTTGCCCTTTGTTCGCAGCCAGAGGCTGAACTGCAATGCCTCGTCATCGTCGTCATTCTTGAAGCTGAGGTATCCGTAATCTTCCCACGGGCCATCCATGCGATAGACGGTTCCCGGCTTATACAAGCTGGAGCTTTTTCCGACATCGACTGAGAAGGGAAGGGTGTGGATAGCCTCTCCATCGACGGCGAACACGAGCACGTATTCGCCTTCTTCAGTGAGCTTGAACGAATTTGGATTGCCGTGGGATGAGGTCGAAAGCCGGTAGTCTCGGAAGACACCGTCATCCTTGCCGCCCTTCCAGGTGTACTGATTCAGCATCGTGCCTTCGTTGTCCGTGACGACGGTCACCATCTTGGAGCCTTCGGGCATGAATACAGTCGTGACCGTATTGAGGCCGAGATTGCCTTCGTCGCTGTCCAGGCTGATCGCATCGAGCAGCGATGCCATGACGATCGCCGGCGGCGGCGAGTCTTCTTCGGCGCGGAGAGGCCCCGCAATCGCCACGATGAAAAGTGCAATGACCATGCTCGCCAGAGTGGAGGCTTTGAATTTCATAATCGTCTCTCCCCGAGTTTGAATAATTGGCAACACGCGGTCTACGTTCCGCGCGTGAAAATTCCGGTAAACGACCCCGTCGTTTCTCGTCCCTGCTTGGGTCGTGCGTAATCCCGCGCCGATTCGGCAGGCGCACGATCGACACTAATCTACGTCCGGCCGCGCCGGACATCAACCCAAAGGCATGCGCGGCGTGTGTTGTGTGAAGAGGGGAGAGGGTCTCAAGCGGGGAGATATACGGCAAAGACAGCGCCCTGGCCAGGTTCGGAGGCGAGCTCGATCCGGCCGCTATGCTCGCCGACAATTTTTCGCGTTACGGCAAGGCCGAGTCCCGTGCCCTTGGATCCTTTTGTGCTGAAGAAAGGTTCGAAAATTGTTTGTGCGATGTCTTCGCTGATTCCAGGGCCATTATCGGCGATTCGGATCACGATTGCGGCTTCGGCCGAGGCATCCCGGATCCGGCTCAACGCGCTTTCCGCAGTTGATCGCTCGGCCGTGACTGTTACCCGGCCGCCGCCATCTTTCTTCGCGTCCAGGGCGTTTTCGATGAGATTAAGGAGGCAGCGGAATATTTCGTGGCCGTCGGCCTGGACGATTCGGGCATCCTCTGAAATTTCAAAATCAAGCTCGGATCCGTCGCGTTCGGTGCGATTACGCGTCACGCCACGAATTTCCTTCATCATGACATCCAGGTCGACGCTCTCTCGGTCTGGCTCACGCACTTTGGAGTAGTTGAGCATGTCGAGCGCGAGTTTGGAGATCCGCTGCACGCTGTTGTCGAGAATATCCAGGCCCTGCGTCAGGACTTCCCAGTCCTTGGATTCGACGGCCAGTTTGGAAAGCGAGATACCGCCCTTCATTCCGGTGAGCAAATTCTTCATGCAATGCGAGACTCCGGCCACGGTCTGGCCGATGGCTGCGAGCCGCTCGTTTTGCAAGAGCGATTCATGCAGGCGAGAGTTCTCGATGTAGATCGCCGCCTGGCTGGCCAGGACCGCCATCCCGTCCAAGTCTCCCTGCCCGAAAGGCGCGACGTTGGCTTCGGTTCGGTTCAGATTGATCGTGCCGATCACGCCGCCGCCGGCTTTGAGCGGAACGCAAATGGCCGAGACAATTCTGCGATGATTATCGTCCAGACCCTGAAACTCCGAGCCACGCGGACGATCGTTTAGAATCAGCGGTTCGGCGTGGTCGATCACCCATTCGGCGATGCTACCCTTGCGCTGGATGTATCCCTTGGATGCGATCTCATCGGGCAGCCCGATCGAGGCGAGCATCTGAAGGCGATCCTGATGCTCGTCGAACAGAAGGATCGAGCCCTGTTGAGCGCGCATCTGTGCCAGTGTCAGCCTGAGGATTGTATTGAGGACTTCGGCCAGTTGGAGCCCGGCGCCCATCGCCCGGCAGATTTCCATGAGCGAGGCATCTGTGCCGATGATGGGCGGTTCGGCTCGAGCCGATCGATCGACCAGCTCGCCGACTGCCGAAGCGGCAGCGGGGAGTGGCGCGCAGGTCTGATCGTCTTGAGGACGGCTCTTGGGCGATGTCATCGATGGAATTCCTTTTGGGCGCGAGGAGGCCCGAGTGCCTACGATTCGAGGAGCTTCAAGAGTCGGCCACGCAGTCGCAGAATTGCCTTGGTGTGAATCTGCGAGACTCGGCTCTCGGTGATGCTCATGATCTCGCCTATTTCCTTCATCGTCAGCTCTTCGTAATAGTAAAGCGAAATGACGAGGCGCTCTTTCTCGGGGAGTTGATCGATCGTGTCGGCGACGATGCGATAGATCTGGTCCAGGTTCATGAGCTGGGCGGGCGTGAGCTGATCGGGGTCAGCGAGGAATTCGAGCAGGTTGTGCTCGTAGCTGTCGTCGCTGTCGGGCCGTAATTCATCGATGCTGATTAGAGCGACGCCCTTGGCCTCGCGGATCAGCGACTCGAAATCCTCGCGGCCGATCCCGAGGAACTCAATCATCTCCGCATCCGAAGCCGAACGACCGAGCTTTTGCTCGACTTCGGCGTAGGCCTTCTCAAGCCGAGTGGCCTTCTGGCGGGTCGATCTCGGAACCCAATCCAACGCGCGCAGTTCGTCCAGGATCGCGCCCTTGATGCGGAATTCCGCATAGGTCTTGAACTTGATCTTGAGAGTGGCGTCGAACTTGTTGAGCGCGTCGATCAGGCCGATGATGCCCGAGTTGACGAGGTCGGCGACCTCGATATGGCTCGGCAGTCGTCCGGCGATCCGATTCGCGATGAACTTGACCAGTGGCAGATACTCGATGATCAGGTCGTTGCGCTTGGCCACCGCGGCATCCGACATCTTGGAATAGGCATTGACGCCCTTGGCTTTCGGGCTTTTTGGCGCCTTTTCCTTTCCTCCTCGTGCAGTGGACTTCTTTTCCGCCTCGTTCGAGCGGTTGCGCTTGGTCCGTTTTCCTTTTCCGGGCGCGTAGGTCACCGTGCTGCTCATGATTTCCTTCTCCTTTTCCCCTTTGTCGAGGCCTTGAAAGTCGGCCTCTTTTCTCATCCCCCGGTTAATCCGGCTGCTTGCCTTGCGAGCCGGAATGAAAATGCCGGCGCCCCCACAGCCCCGGCGTGAATCGCGCCGCCTATGCGGCGGGCGCGACAAGTAGGTTTCGCCACAAGAGCCCGAGGTCGCTCTTCATCGGATCGTTCTCCATGGCAATAAGCTGGTGCGCGACTTTCTTTATTCCTGCCGAAGCCGCGCTCTTGGGAAACATCTCCATGAAAGGCCGTTGTGCCCGAACGGCCTCTCTCATGCGCACGTCGCGCGGGAGAAATCCCAGGTAGTTAACTGAAACATTGAGAAATCGATCCGTGACGGTCGTCAGATGTTTGAAGACGTCGAGGGCTTCGGCTTCGCTGGCGACATCGTTGACCATCAAAGTGAATTCGGATTGGTGGTATTCTTTTGAGAGAACTTTGATCAGCGCGTAGGCGTCGGCCATTGACGTCGGTTCAGGCGTGACCACGACCAGAATCGTCTGCGCGGCCAGAGAGAAGTAGATAACGTTTCCGCCAATGCCCGCGCCCGTGTCGATCAGGAGGTAGTCGAAACTCGCTTCGAGCTCCTCCATCTGTTGGAGCAGCATGACCTTCTGGCCCTCGGTGATATCCGAGATCGCCGATACTCCGGAGCTCGCCGGCAAGACCTGGACACCCGCCGGTCCTTTGAGAATGATGTCCGAGAGAGTTTTCTCTCCGGAGAGGACATGGCTGACGTTGTGCTTGGGGTTCAGGCCATAAAGAATGTCGATGTTGGCGAGGCCGAAATCGGCGTCCAGAATCATCACCCGACGGCGAAGCTGACGGAGCTGCCAGGCGAGGTTTGCGGTCAGGTTCGTCTTGCCGACGCCGCCTTTGCCGCTGGTGATCGCGATGACGTGCGGTGCCTTATGGCCCGGACGGCTCGCGGATGAAGTGGATGATGCTTTGGGTGAGTGAACGGGGGTCACGAGGCGGCTCCTGCGAGCGGAGAAATGGAGCCCGCCTCTGTCGTTTCATCCGCGCAGACCCAGCGCCAAAGCGCTTCAGGCGTGGCCTCTTCGAGGTCCTCGGGGACGCGCTGGCCGGCCGACGCATATTCGAGCTGCCAGGGCTCCTCGAACGTCAGGTTGACCATGCCCCCGCGCTGGGTGCTTTGATCTAATTTCGTGAATATCAGACGATCGGGCTTGAACGGGCTCATTCGATGGATCTGCTCTCGGTTTGCGCTGTCTCGGCTCGTGGCGTCGATGGCAAGGTTCGTCCTCATTTGTGGAAAATGAGCAAGAAAGAATCCGTACATCCGCCCGGCTGCGTTATCGGGCGAGAGGTTTCCCGGCGCATCGATCCCGATCCAATCGAATCGATCGAACAAAGATATGCACTTCTTTGCATCTTCAAGGCTTACGGGCTCAAAGAGGGCCAAGTCCATAAGCTGCGCATACTGCTTCCACTGCTGATTTGCGCCCACCCGGAAGTTATCGAGCGTCACGATCGCGGTCTTTTGGCGGTCTGAAAGACGGGATTTTGACGCTAATTTGGCAAGAGTCGTCGATTTTCCGACGCCCGAGCCTCCCACGATCCCCACGATTTCGGGACCTTTTGGCGTGGGTTTACCGCTCTTTAAGTCTCTGACAAACGTGAGCTGGTGCCGCCATTCATTCCAGAACCACTCGCGGAAGCCACTCCCGCGCATAAAGTCATCAGGATCAAAGATCGGCGCGCATCCGACTGCCGAGCCGACCGCACCCATCCGCCAATCCAGCCAGCGCCGGAAGGGGTGAGCAAGCAGCCCGGGATCAACGCCTTGGTTGATGAGGTGCTGATAGTCCGCGAGGTCGGGCTGGCTGCGGACATCGCAATTGGGGCCCCCCAGCTCGACGAGGTTTCGGACCTGCGCTTTGAGGTGGCCGAGATCTTCGAGCAGGCCGGCTTTTCGGGTGTCGGAAGTTTCGATTGGACTCGGGTTGAGCGCGGCGGCGGAAATTCGAGGCGCGGGCTTGGTCGAGGAGGACGCGCCGGGCTTTGAGTATCCGGTGACCTTAGACGTGGGATGGACCCCAGGCCGTTTTGAATCTCCGGACTCTGAATTCAAACTTGAGCGCTCGGCCTTGAGGACGGGGTTCTTCGCGATGGCGTTGAGGCTCTTGCCCGGTTTCTCCCCTTTCGATCCGTTCTTGCTCAGTCGGCTCGCTGCGAGAATCTGGGCGACGGGAGTTTTCGGTGAGTTGTCACTCGGGGCTTGGGCTTCTTCCGAAGTCTTCCTCATGGCGTGCGCGGCGCGCGCGGCAAGGGACTCTCGCGATGTTCGGACGATCCGACGCGAAGGAAATCCCGCGACCTGAACCAGATCGGTCATCGCCGGACGTTCGGCGGATTCTTCTTCGCCGTGAGGCTCGAAGTCGTAAGCGCTCGCTTGCGGCGATTCGACCGCTGCGGTGATCTCAAGCGTCGCGCCGGGATGAAGGCGGGCGAGCGCCGAGCCCTTCGAAATGCTTTTCGTCTCGACGATCAGCGCGTCCTCGCCCAGCTCGCTCTTGACGCGGAACATCGCGCTATCCATCGTTCGGCCGTAAAATTTAAGCAGCCTCATTGGTCATCTCCACCATACCAAGGGGTTCGAGAATGACGTTGGAGGCGATCTCGCTATGCGAGAGCACCACCAACTGCGGGAAAAATTTCTCGGTCAGTTTGTGCAGGGGACTGCGGACGGCCGGCAGGCAGCAGATGATCGGCGCAGCCATCATCGAGCCCCAGCGGTCGATGCCGGATTCGATGCCGGTGATGATCTTCTGGGCCGACGCGGGGTCGATCGTCAGGGCCATGCCCTGATCGGTTTTCTTCAGATTGCCGAGAATCGCGTCTTCGATCTGGCGGTCCAGCGTCAGGACGTGCATCTTTCCGTCGGCACCCGCGTGCTGACGGCTGATGTATCGAGCCGACGCCTGGCGCACATGCTCGGTCAGCAGGTCGACGTCCTTCGTCAACTGCGACTTCTCGGCCAGCGTCTCGATGATTGTCATCAAGTCTCGGATCGGCACGCGCTCGGCAAGAAGATTCTGGAGCACGCGTTGGATGGTCCCCAGATCAACCAGCTCGGGGATTACGCCTTCAGTGACCTTTGGGAACTTCTTCGCCAAAGTGTCGATGAGGTTCTGAGTCTCCTGCCGCGTGAGAAGCTCATGCAGATGAGTCTTGAGAACCTCGGTCAGGTGCGTCGTGATGACGGTTGAAAGATCGACGACCGTGAAGCCCATCGAAGCGGCCTTTTCTTTATCCGCCTCGGGAATCCACCTGGCCGGAAGCCCAAACGCCGGCTCGACGGTCGGCGTGCCCGAAAGCTCATTCAGATTCTCGTCTTCCATGGCCATCGCGAGCATGTGGCCCGTGTGAAGCTCGCCCGAAGCAACCTCACAACCCTTGATGAGAATTGAATACGAGGGCGGCCCCAACTCCAGGTTGTCTCGGATATGAACCGGCGGAACGATGAAGCCCCATTCCTGCCCAAACTCGCGCCGCAGGGACTTGATGCGTTCGAGCAAATCACCTTTTTGTTCGGGGTCGACGAGGCTGATCAGGCCGTATCCAACCTCGAGCGAAACCAGATCGACCGGATTGAGAACATCCTCTTGATCTGCGGCAGCCTGCTCTTTGCTTACGATCTCTTCGGCTTCGATCGCCTTATCAAGCTTGGCTTGATCCTTATTGCGTCCCGCGACGAAAGCGATGGAGCCTGCGCCTGCGGCCAGAGCCCAGAACGGCACCAACGGCATGCCGGGGATGAGGCCGAAAAGGGCCAGCATGGCTCCGGCGACACCCATCGCGCGCGGCTGCACGACAAGCTGCGCGGCCAGGGTCTTGCTTAGATTTTTCTCACCTGCGGCCCGCGTCACGACCAGGCCCGCGGCCGTCGAAACGATCAGCGAAGGGATCTGCGAGACGAGCCCATCGCCAACGGTCAGCAGCATGTAGATGCGCGAAGCATCGGCGACCGAGAGGCCGTGCTGCATGATTCCGATCACCAGTCCGGCGACCAGGTTGATCATCATGATGATGATGCCCGCGATCGCATCGCCGCGGACGAACTTGCTGGCGCCGTCCATTGCGCCGTAGAAATCCGCTTCCTGTTCGACGGTCCGACGCCGCTTGCGCGCCTGATCTTCGTTGATGAGCCCCGCGTTCAGATCGGCGTCGATGCTCATCTGTTTGCCTGGCATCGCGTCCAGGGTGAACCGGGCCGACACTTCGGCGATGCGTCCCGCGCCCTTCGTGATAACGACAAAGTTAATGATGACCAGGATGATGAAGATGATGAGGCCGACGACGTAATTGCCGCCCACAACGAACTTGCCGAACGCTTCAATCAGGTTGCCCGCCGCATCCGGACCATCGGCTCCGCGCAACAGAATGAGCCGCGTCGTACCTATATTGAGCGATAGCCGCAACAAGGTGACGACGAGCAGCAGCGAAGGGAAGACAGAGAAATCGAGCGGCTCGACCGTATAGATCGCGACAAACAACATCAGCAGGGACATCGTGATGCTGAACGTGAGCAACAGATCCATCGCCATGGGCGGGATCGGCACGATCATAATCAGCAGAATGCCGAAAATACCGATCGGCAGCAGCGCCTCGGCGCCCGAAGACTTGAGCGATTCGAGTGACAGTTTGCCTGGCGTTGTTGCCGGGAGAAGCGACTTGTTGTCTGGCATTGGGTTCAAGCTTGCAAGGCGTCCGGATCGATGCCCGCCGAGCGCCATAAGAATTCGCGAGCCCGCCCGTGTCCGGACGTCTGCCCATGCCTTTTATGCAACTTATCGGCCAAGCTGAATGGGAGGTTCGAGAGGCGGTTTGATGGAGCTGATAGAAGGACAGGGCTCGCGGGGGTATCGGGGTCAAATAGATCATGAGCTATTGAATAAAAAAGAGTTAAGAATATTCGAGAGGGGGCGATTTTCTGGTTTTTGGATCGTTGCCCGGCCCAATTCTGGGCGTTTCGGCCCAAAGGGATTGAGCGCTAAATCGTCATTGAATTGGCGATTTGAACCATCCGCCGCAAAGCGCGTCCAATAATTTGACGATGATGATTTCAAGATCCGCTGCAGGAATCTCGACAATTCCCCCATCGTCGGCTATAAGCAGGGCCGACCAGCGACGCGGGGGGAAAACCAATCATGACTCACGAGAACAACAACGAAACGCAAGGTGCCGATGGCTCCGAGCACTACGACGCCGTCATCATCGGCGCGGGGCTGGGAGGGCTCAGTGCTGCGGCGTACCTCGCCAAGTCCGGCGAGAAGGTGCTCGTCCTCGAGCATCAT
>JAJFLK010000043.1 GCA_021772735.1 Candidatus Sumerlaeota bacterium
GACCGGACCCTTCAGTTGGCCGTCCTTCTCGATAAGATCCTGGGGGGTCATGACTTCGCGCACGACGACATTGCGGGCTCCGCGCGGGACCGAGTTCATTGGCTCTTTGGTCACGAGATAGAACGTGTCTCCAAAGCTCACGCGCTGACCGGCCTGAACCTTGCCCCATGCGCGGGCGAAATCGAGCAAATTGTTTTGCTTCTGGTCGAGCCAGGCCTCATATCGGTCCAATTCGCCCTTGCGACTTTCGACGCCGCTGAGCATATCGAGGTAAATCCCGAAGGCGATCTTTTCCTTGCTGTTAGCCATCCGCATGAATTCTTCGCGATACTTATCCATCGCGGCAGGATCGGCGTAGATCGCATCGGGATCGAATTCGGTTCCACCCGATGAGGTGATTACGTCCGCTCCGGAATCTTCGTCAAGCCCCTCATTCTGCAGCCGCTCGGCTTCCTCGATCACCGTGTCAATATCCACGCCCTCGAAACCCAGAAGCGCCTGCCTTGCCGCCGCCTGGGCGAGCTCGGAATCTCCGCTGTTTGCCGTCGTCGCATTCGAGTCATTGAGAAGCACGCGACGGGTGTGAAATTGCCAGAGCACGACTTGATCCAGATAAAACGTCCACTCCGCCGCGGCCTTCGGATCGATGCCCGCGACGTTGGCCTGCTGATTCTGCGCGTCGACTTCAACGAAGTCAAAATTCTCGTCCAGCGCGACAGAGTTCTGCTGCGGCTGCGCCCCGGCGACCTGGAAAGCCTGGGAATAATACGCAGTCAAATTTGAAATGATAGCCGCACGATTCTGCTCCCACTGGGTGTTCGGAACGGCGATCCGCTCGATGGGGATATCGAGCGGAACCGTCGCGTCTGCAGACACCGTGCCCGTATAGAAAAACGTGTAAAACTCTTCGGGCTCGCGGATGATCTCCCGATCACCTTCCCAGGAATAGACGGCAGGATGGGGATCAATGCCTTCGCTGGGTATAATGTCGAGCCCCGCGAGGACCTGGCCATTGGCCGATGGCGAGAAGAGCAGCACGGCGGCAGCGGCTGCGAATCCCAAGAGAGGAACCCGTCGCTCATTGAAACGATGGTGTATCATGGATGCCGACCTTCCGTTGTGGGGTTGCCAGCCGCGAATGCGTACTGACCAAAATCTTACCGAGTGCTTTCGAGTCCTGAGCCGGCGCAGAGCATGCGGATCATCGCCGCGAACCGGGACCGATTTATCGTCCCATGCCGCCCGCGCACGGACAAGCAAAACCTCGCCGTACCAACCAGGTTGATGACGATCCTGCGAGCGACGGAGCACGAACAGAGAGCTTACCGAACTGATCGAGCCGGACAAAAAATCAGCCTGAAAAAAAGGCCCTAAACGTCGTGCCCGGAAAAGCCTGACACTGCGGGGGGGACGCAATGAGCGACTTCGATCGGGCTCCAGCGTTTAGAGCCTAGTTAGAATAACCCATGACGGCCCGGATGACAAGCTCTTTCCGAGCCGCGTGAAGCCCTCTAATTGCCATGTAACCATTCTTGATTCAACGTCATAGGGCTGGGTTCAGATAATTCGTTCACACGTCTTGTAAAAGCCGCGAGCTCGCCGCCGAGTCACGGATTATGGCCGTCGCGCTCACATGACGGCCTCGACCGGCCGGCATCAGTCGAAAATCACCGTCCGATTGCGATAGACCAGCACGCGGTTGGCAAGATGGAAACGAACCGCGCGGGCCAGCACCAAGCGCTCGAGATCCCTCCCCCTTCGGATCAACTCGCCGACCGAATCGCGGTGGCTCACGCGAGCGACGTCTTGATCAATGATGGGTCCGTCGTCGAGTTCGGCGGTCGCATAGTGCGCCGTCGCGCCGATGATCTTCACCCCTCGATTGTGCGCGCGCCGATACGGGTTCGCCCCGGCAAAAGCGGGAAGGAAGGAATGATGGATGTTGATCACGGTCGGAAACTCGCGCAGAAAATCCGCCGAAAGGATGCGCATGTATTTCGCAAGCACGACAAGATCGATATTCATATCGCGCAACAACTCAAGCTGAAGCTTCTCTTGGTCGGCCTTGTTCTCTTTCCTGATTTCGAAGTGCCGAAACTCAATGCCGTGCCGAGCCGCCAGCGGTTCGAGGTCTCGATGGTTGCTGATGATTACCGGGATTTCGGCATGCAGTTCCCCGGCCTCGACACGCCAGATCAGATCGAGAAGACAGTGATCCTGCTTCGTGACCCAGACCGCAAGCCGGGCGAGTTTGTCCGAGAAGTGAAGCTCGGCGGTCGCTTCAAGCTCGCGTGCAAGATCAGCCACGGCTTCGATGAGAGCCTCACGCGAGAGATCGAACTCATCCATCGCCCACTCGATCCGAGTCAGGAACAGCTCGGTCTCGAAATCCGTGTGGTGATCGGCATGGATGATGTTTCCGCCGTGATCGAATACGAACCCGGCGATGCGAGCAACAAGGCCCTTTTGATCGGGGCAACTGAGCAAGAGGACTGCGGTCGACATATCTGCGTGGTTTCCTTAATTCGGAGGTGTCGGACTGATTCGGGCCGCGTTGTGACCAAGCGGCCCCGTGGGCTTCGTGCCTCAGCGGCCGTGCAGGCCCATTTCGCGCATGATCAGAGTGTCGCGCAGCCGGTCCGGAGCGAATCGAGCAAAAAGCGCCTGTCCCCGAGTGCCCGGGCCAACGACGTATCGCGTCTTGGGTCGATCAGCCGTCAGCGCATCGGCAACCGCTTTGGCGACGAGATCGGGGCTGCATGCCGTCTTTCGTGTCTTGTCGACCGTCTCTCGAACGGCCTCGATGGCGGGGCCATAGAGTGTTTCGGCTTCGGGTGGCATGGCCTCAACGGAACGATCGGCGGCTTCGGCGGATTTATCCCAGATGGGCGTCTCGACGCTGCCGGGCTGGATGAGCGACACGGAAATCCCCCACGGTTTCAGTTCCATCCGCATCGAATCGCTTAGCGCTTCGAAGGCGAACTTGGACGCGCAATACGGCCCCAGAAATGGAGTCGCCAGCACGCCGCTGATCGAACTTATGTTGACGATCCGGCCGCGCGCGCGGCGCAGCAGTCCGGTAAAGGCCTGCGTCACGCCAATCTGACCGATGACATTGACTTCGAACTGCCGGCGAATATCCTCAAGGCGAAGAAACTCAAGCGGCCCGGAGATGACGATTCCTGCATTATTCACCAGACCATAAAGCCCTTCACCACCGAGCGCCGAGCGGACCTGCTCGGCGGCGGATGCGATCTGCTCGGGCTCCGTCACGTCGATCTTTATCGGATGGATGCGATCTGAAGAGGCCTTGGTAAGTTTCTCGCCGTCACCATCATTACGAACTCCTGCGAATACACGGAAGCCGAGCGTATCGAGCCGGAGCGCGCAACGCAGGCCGATGCCGGTGGATGCGCCGGTGATCATCACTGCCCTCGAATTGGAATTCATGACTCTGGCCCTCAACAGCCCTCGATCCACCGCGGCTTACCAAACATCCGCGCATTCGCCGAAAACTATCCACCCACGGGGATCGTCAGCACGGGCGCGGCGCCTTTGGCGTTACCCGATTGCAGACTGAATATCTGGCCCAGCAGAGCGAACGTGGACTTGCTCGCCAGGTCGTCATCCTCGATATAGAACCAGTGACCCCGATATCGGACAGCCACGGCCGCCCCCATTGGAGGCAATACGGCCGAGGAATGCACGCGCAAGAGATCTCCCGTCACTTCGGACCACTCGAACGGCTCGCCATCGGCAGTCCGGGTTTCGGTGACGAGGCCCTTGCGAACATGAGAAGCGGGAACCTCGATTCCCTGGGAGAGAAAGAACAGCGTGCCAATGAGCGAACGCATTGTCAGCGTCAGCGCACCGAACGTTCCGCTGCTTGCCGCAACTCCAGATCCCAGAGCCAGGCGGCCGCCACTTTTCTCCAATTGCTCCGCATCCAGGTTGAGCAGCTCAAGCAACTCGACGACATCCTTGCGGCCTAGCGCGGCCGGATCGATGCGAAAAAAAGGTTTGCTCACACTGGCGATCACATCGAACTGATTGTCTGCCTCGCCGCCCGGGGCGACCCGATAACCGCGATCAGTCAACTCCAGCACATCGAGCGCGGCAACGGCTTCGCCGGTAAGCCCGCTCGCGACCGGTCGCGCCTCGCTCTCGTAACCCACGCTGACCAGCCCCTCGATCTGCAAGGCCCGCAGGATGCTCGTCACGTGGGCGAAATCGGCGTAGCGGGGCGCGACCTCGGGAGTCGGACCGGCCGCGCTGGGAGCGTTCTCAAGGCGATTGGCCTGCTGTACTGTGAGGCGCATGAAGCGGTCGATGCTCCAGCCCGAGTAGTAAAGGAGCATGAGCGTTTCAAGATCGAACGGTGACATCAGACGCTGGACGAAGTCCTCGCCGCGCAGGGGATTGAACGTGATCGTCGGTTTGTCCTGGAAGCCGAGCGAACCATTATACGACCACGAATCGTTAAGCAGTCCCGAGCGAATCGTGCGGCTTACCCCCGCACCTCCGTTGAACTGGAACTGTGCCGAAATGGAGCCGGTTTCGATGAAAAGAGGCGAATCGCGGTATTTGAGTCTTACGAGATTGAGGAGCAATTGCTCATCCATCGTTTGACGGATGGCGTGATTGTACTGGGCGCTTGAGACACGAAGCGCCTTCGGGCCCAGCGTGCAGGCCAACAGGCACAATGAAGCGACGCAGAGCGTTCCCAAGCGAAGCAGGCCAAGGCCTGATCGGCCGAAGCCTGATCGGCCGAACCTCGGTCCGATGTTTCGCAGTTTGCTTGATGTGAACGGCATGGGGCCTCCCGGATGAGCAGGCGGGGGTGGGGTTGCGCATCGGGCACGCGTTCGGCGCGCTCGCAAATCGTGCTATCGACCAGCCCATCGCGGCGCGCACGGAGGCCCGATCAAACCGGCGCGGCGATCTCCTGTCAAGCACGCAGGCCGAGCGCCGTCACAGCGTCTTACTAATAGATAATCTTGAACGTCGCTAGCAGCTCGCGTCGGCCCTCTTGGCTGGTGCCTTGCTTGAGGCCGGGGCCGATAGGTTCGAAATCGCGAATCAGCCCCTCGCGCAGGAGCCCCTCGACAAAATCCATCCCCTGCGTCATCACGTCGCTCTGCCACTTCACGGCGATGATCGCGCTTCGGGCCGAGGGCTCATATCGAACGATCGTGATTTGGGCGCGGCGCGCGACTTCCCCCATGCGAGCGCGATCCGGACCCAAGCCCGAATCAATACCAGCAGCGGCGCCGCCCGCATCCGGCCCGGGCGATTGCGCCGCCCGCCCAAGCCCCGGGCCCGGAGCGGCCGGAGCCGGCGTGCGCACGACGATGGCCGGCGCTTCATAGACGGAACTTCGCGGCTCGGCCTCCGGAGAGCGCTGCCCGACGAACCAAAGTCCAACGACGAGCGCAGCTGCCGCCAGGACAAAAACGATGAGACCCTTCATTTGAAGTGCGCTCCATTGGCCCCTCTTGAGGCGCGGACTGGACAACTGACGGAACCCGGAGGCTCGAAGGGTTGTCTAGCATACCGAGGGGGCTTTATAATAGTAGAGACGAGGACGATACGAACTCAAAGGCTTTGGCCAATGGCGCGACTCGGGAAACCCGGCGCCAAGGCGCCGCCCCAAGGAACGCCAATCTCCGCCACCAGAGCAAGCGAAGGGTTCGGCACGTGAAAACTGGCAGAAAAGAAACCTGGCGCGGGATAAGCAGTTTCAATGCGGCGGCACTTGCGGCGTGGACAACCTTCGGGATCGCGCTCGCCTCTCAGGCACGCGCCGAGCCGACCTGGCAGAGCGATCCGACACTGATCCCGCAACTGGCGGCGCAGACGGGCAAGGGCGTCGTTCTTTATTTCGAAACGGCCCACTCCGAAGACTGCGCGCGAATCAACGAGTCAACATGGCCTGGGCTTCCGTCGGTCATCGCCGACGAACAGTTCCTTTGGCTCCGCCTCAACCCCCAGGATAATCAGAGTTTCTTCTCGCATTACGAGATCATGACTGTGCCGGAGATCGTCCTGCTGGACAGCCGGTTTGGCGAGCAGTTCCGTCTGAAAGGTTTTGTTGAGGCCGATACGCTGCGCGTCATCCTGCGCGATATTCCGCGCGGTCGCCCGGTGCTCGCGACGACTGGCGCGGGGCAGAACGTCGGCATCTCGGCGCCCGGTTCAGCGACGAGTGGCTCAGGCGAATCGACGGAGGGAATCGAGAAAGGACAAAATTTCTACACCGAGAATTTCGACCGTTTCTCTGGAATCGACGCTATGCGTTCCCACTTGTTCGAATTCATCCCACGCGCCGCGTGCAGGATTGACCCGAGCGGCGGCATGGGAGCCTCGCCGGGTTTCGTCGTCGATTCGGGAAGCTCCGAGGCCGGGCGCCTCCGAATGGACATCTCTTTCGGCCTCGCGCGCGTCGATCAGGTCATCGGCCGGATGCGAGTCGGCGCACGGTTCCGTGCCCTCGAATTGGACAAGGAAGTCCAAGGCGTCGCGGTCGTGACGATCGTGCCTTCCGGCGGCGATCCCGACGCGCCCGAAGCCAGACGCGAAACCATGTATCTTGCCGAGCGTCACTTTGCCTGGACGGCACGCGAGGTGACGACGCCCGATATCAACTTTAGATCGGACAAGGTCTTTCTGTCGTTGCAGGTCGCAGGGCCCGCCAGGTCGTTCGTCGTCGACGATATCGTCGTCGAACTGCTGCCCGCCTCCCATCCCGGCCAACCTCAGGTCGCCTTGGGAGAGGGCCCGCCCAAAACCGGCGGTCCCGATCCGCTTTCTTTCCTCGATCGAACGGCCGAACAAGGCGAATTCGGGCGGTGGGACGCCGATGGAAACGGAATTGTCGAGCGGCACGAGATGCCTGCCGAAATGGTGGGATTGTTTGAGATATTCGATCTTGACGAAAACGGCACCGTGACTTTCACCGAATTTGAGACGGCTTCCCCCGATATCGCAAAACGCGCGATGGAATTGACCAGACGTCGCAGGAATCAGCGTGAAAAAAAATAACCGCCGCCAACTCTTGGCGAATTGACGGCGGTCGAAATCAAATCAATTTTTGCAGCTTCGATCAGGATGCCTTGATCTTCGCGATGGCCTCATTAAACGCCGGCACGACCTTGAACAGGTCCGCGACGATGCCGTAATCGGCGATCTCGAAGATCGGCGCCTGCGGGTCTTTGTTGATCGCAACGATGCACTTCGAGGAGCTCATGCCGGCCCGATGCTGAATGGCACCGCTGATGCCGCATGCGATGTAGAGCTGTGGAGAGACGGTCTTGCCGGTCTGTCCGACCTGATGATCCGGCGAGATCCATCCGGCCAGAACGGCCGCGCGCGAGGAGCCCAACGCCGCGCCCAGGGTCTTCTGCAACGGACGCAGCGTATCGAATCCCTCCGGACCGCCCACGCCAATCCCGCCCGAGACGATCACGTCAGCCTCGGTCAGGTCGATCTCTTCGGTATCGGGCTTGAGCACTTCAATGACCGTGGTCTGCAACGCCGCCGGCACTTCAGGCACCGCGATCTCGTTGATCTCCGGAGCCCCGCCGCCGCCGGCCTCGGGCTCGGCGAATGCGTTGGGACGCAACGTAACGATCAGGCGCCCGGCCTCGGACTTGAGCGTCTCAAAAGCCTTGCCGGCGAAGATAGGCCGCTTGACTTCGATACCGCCCAGATCGCCCGAAAGCTCGACAATGTCGCTGACCTGCGGGCAGGACAGACGCGCGCCGAGCCGGGGCGCGAAATCGCGGGCGAACGACGTGTGGCTGGCGAGGATCAGGCAATCGCCATCGCCGGCCGCGCTTTGCGCCGCGCCTGTCCAGACCCCTGTCGCGTATGCGCCGTCGTACTCAACTGCGTGGACCTTCGTGACGCCGTATGCGCCCAGCTTGGCGGCGACCCCGGCGGCGCCCTTGCCAATAACCAGCGCTTCGACCTGTGCGCCGCCGATCGAAGCGGCAACGCCCAAGGCCTGGCGCGATCCCTTGCGGATCGCCTCCCCATCGTGTTCAACGTAAACCAATACTCTGCTCAACTTAATATCCTCTCAATTCGTGCTGAAGTTAGAATCTTGCGATCCTGCATGTCGCGGCCGAACTAGATCACCTTGGCTTCGGTATGAAGCAGATCGGCCAATGCGACGGCGGCTTCTTCGGGCTCGCCCTCGACGATCTTCGCTCCGGTTTTCGCCGGGGGAAGTGCCAGGCCCGTCCGCGTGAAACCCGCCGAACCGGCCGTGACGCCGATGTCCTCAAGCGTCCAGACGGTCAGGGGTTTGCGCTTGGCTTTCATGATGTTAGGCAGCGTCGGGTAACGCGGCGTGTTAAGCGCCTTATCGGCAGTGACCAGCGCCGGCAGCGGCGCCTCGACGACCTCGCGATAGCCGTCCATCTCGCGGACCGCCGTGACTTTGCCGTCGCCGACATCCAATTTATTGACCACGAGAACCTGCGGAATACCGAGAGTCTCGGCGGCGCGCTGAACCACGATCGCCGCATTATCATCAACCGCGACCCAACCGGCCAAGAGCAGCTCCCATGGTTTCATTTTCTCGAGCGCCCCGGCCAGAACCGTCGCATAGACGTCCCAGGCTCCGGGGGCGGCCAGCGAATCGTCCCAAACGCGGAACGCCGCATCGGCGCCCATCGCGAGGCACTGGCGCAGCGCCTCGCCGGCGCGCTCTGGCCCAATTGTCAGAACGACAACCTCTTCGGCCCCGCCTGATTCCTTGATCTTGATAGCCTGCTCGACGGCAAACTCGTCATACGGATTTACGATCTGCTTGATTCCCTTGTCCGAGATCGCGCCGCCATCGACGGCGATCTTGGCCTCGGTCGTGAATGTCTGCTTGATCGTGACAACGATCTTCATCGGCGTCTTCTTCCTCTCTATCTATTCTGGATAATTGAAATCAACAGTCGAACCAGCGCCCCTCGCGCTCGATAATGGCCTCGGCCACGACCCGGCGCAGGGCGATCGCATTGACCGCCGGCGGTTCGGCCAGCGCAGCGATCTCTGAGGCGGCGGCTTCGTCCGCGCCATCGGCGGTCAGCAGCGCGACGGTTTCTCGCGCGTTGCGGCGCACTCCCGGCGCGACTCCGGCGGCGTAGACGCGCGTCATCGCTTCAAATTCATCCGCGTTGGTGTCGCCCGCCCGGCGGGCCTGAACGGCGCGGCCCATCGCGCTCTCCAGCGCGTAGATCGCGATGATGATATCAGCGAGCCGCTGGAGCAATTCCTGATCGCCGCCGCGCTTGGCGCCTTCGCCGCCGCTCTGCTCGACGATCATCTTGATGATGCCGCGAGCCACGGCCCGGGTGCGATCCACCTGCTCGGCGATATCGCACAGCGCGCCGAATTGATCGCTGATTTCGGAGCCGGGCGCCTCCGATAAAGCCGCGTCCATATCCAGCGCGCCCTTGCCGGCACGCTTCAGAACGTCCCCGGCGATCTGCATGCGATTGATCTCGTTCGTCCCCTCGTAGATGCGAGAGATGCGCGCATCGCGATACGTCCGGGCGACCTTGTATTCCTCGATGAAGCCGTATCCGCCGTGGATCTGTATCGCCTCATCCACGCAGTAGGCCTGCACCTCACTGCCGTGAACTTTCTCCAGCGCGCATTCGACGTTGAATTCGCGCAGGGCGGTCCTCATGGCCGAGTTGGCCGACGCGCCGCCGGCCTCATCTCCGGCGTGCATCGCCTCCTGGACGTTGCCCGAGGTGCGAAGCATCGAGGATTCCCCGGCATAAATCCGGCTCGCCATCTCGGCGATCTTCTCGCGGATCATGCCGAACTCGGCGATGGCCCGGCCGAACTGCTTGCGCTCCAGAGCGTATCGGACCGATACCTCAAGGGCTTCCTTGGCCGAGCCGATCGCGGAGATCCCAAGCTTGAGGCGGCCGAGGTTGAGCACATTAACAGCAATCTTCCCGCCCTGGCCGACCTCGCCGATGATATTGCCCTTCGGAATTCGGCAGTCCTCGAAGCTCAAAGAAGTTGTCGAAGATGACTTGATCCCGAGCTTGTGCTCTTCGGGGCCGACGGTGAACCCGGGGGTGTCGCGCTCGACAAGGAACGCCGTAAACTGGCGGCCATCGACTTGTGCAAAAACCGTAAAGACATCGGCGAAGCCGCCGTTGGTGATGAACTGCTTGGTGCCGTTCAGAACCCAGCTCTCACCGTCTTCGGAAAGATCGGCCGTCGTCTTTGCGCCTAGCGCGTCCGAGCCGCTGCCGGCTTCGGTCAGCGCGTAGGCGCTGACGAGCTCGACGCTCGCCATGCCGGGCAGGAACTTTCGCTTCAATTCATCGGAGCCGAAATAAAGCATCGGCATAAGGCCGATGCCGGTCTGCACGGAGAACGCGGTCAGGAATCCGCCGCCGAGGCTGAGAATCTCGCTGCCCTGGATCGAGCTTACGAAGTCCAGCCCGAGGCCTTCATACTCCTCGGGGACATCGATCATGCACAGGCCGAGCTCGCCGGTCTTTTGCAAGAGCTCGCGCGCGAGCCCAATATCCAGTGTCTCAAGTTCATCCATCCGGGGTAGGATTTCGGCATCGACAAATTTGCGGACGGTGTCGCGCAGCATTCGCTGCTCGGCGGTCAGCTTCTCGGGGGTCATCTGCTGCTCGACATCGAGCCTGCCGAGCAAGAACCCCGCACCCCTATTAGTCGTCACGGTTGCCATGTCGCCCCCTCACCCGCTCGGTCCGAATACATCAAGAAATCTTGCGGCTGGCCCAGAGCTCCTGCCAAGCGAGGGGCCGACTCAACGTCGGAGATTATCAGACGTAATGTAGGGTGTCAACTTTGGCTCTGTGAAAAAATTCACAGTCCCTCCCCCAATCCCCTTCCCAGCCCTTTCGGCTTGCTTCCCGCCAAGCCGATCTCCACACTTGCTCGCCGCGCCGAAGGTCGAAGCCCCGGGGACTCCATGAAGCCCATGAGCTTAACCCCGGATGAATCATGGCATTGTCTTGTGCCGCCGACCACCAGATCGAAATGAATCCTGCTTCCGAAAACACCTCCTCGACCGCGCCGCTTGGGCCCGATACGTTGGTTTCCATCGTCATTCCGATCTTCAACGAAGAGGCGCTGATCGAAACCGTGCTCACCCGCGTGCGTGAGTTACCGTTCGCCAAGCAACTCGTCCTTGTCGACGATTGCTCGGTCGATGGGACCGCCCAAATTCTTGAAGGCGAGAAATCCAAGCCGAATACCATCGTCCTGAGTCACCAGGTGAACCGTGGCAAAGGCGCCGCGATCCGGACCGGGCTCAAAGCCACGACCGGCGAGATCGTGCTCATCCAGGATGCCGACCTCGAATACGATCCCTCCGAGCTCCCCCGCCTTCTCGAACCGATCCTGCGCGGCGAGACGAATGTCGTCTTTGGCTCCCGCTTCAAAGGCTCGGTTGAGAAGATGGCCTTTCCCAATCGCGTCGCAAATTTCCTTCTGGCCTGGATGACGACGCTGCTGTTCGGCCAGCGCATCACGGACGAAGCGACGGCATACAAAATCTTCCGAGGCGATCTGATCCGGTCGATCGATCTCAAATGCAACCGGTTCGAATTCTGCCCTGAGGTCACCGCCAAGGTCATGCGCCGTGGCGAAAAGATCGTTGAGCTGCCGGTCAGTTTCCAAGCGCGCACTTTCGAAGAGGGCAAGAAAATCGGATGGCCCGACTTCATTCAGGCCGTCTGGACGCTCCTCAAATATCGGTTTATCCGCTAGAGCCTAAACCCAACACAATCAATCCTGTGATCTGGGCAGAGCTAAAGCTGGAGCCTTCGGCTGCCGATACGGATACGGGGAGATTGCGCCCCGAGGAGAATCCGTTATGCGTTCCATTCTGCGATCTACTTTCGATGCTTTGAAGTTCGCCGCGCCGATGTTGTGCGCGGGGAGCTTGACGATTGCCGCGACCGACCTCGGCGCGACCGACGCCGCCCCGGCAACTGAATCGGCGCCGACTGAATCCTCGCCCCAACCCTCACAGGAAATCTCGCCTCAGGCCGCGGCAACGCTCGATAAGTATTACGAGACGATCGGCGGCGACGCCTGGGATGGGGTCGAGAATCTTGTTCGATCCGGAACCATATCCGTCCAGCGCCTGGGAACGCGTGAGGGAACATTTTCGTCCTACATCGCAAGCCCCGGCGAGGCATACGTCGTGACCGATATCGATGGCCTCGGCCATGGCCAGCGCGGCGTGAAGGACGACACCGCATGGGGCGTTCATGAATTCGAAGGCGTCTGGACGGAGAAGAATTCCGAACGCGAGTATCATCTGAACGAGGCCCACAACTCGCTCTGCCCGCATTGGCGCGATCACTTCTCGAAGGTCGAGTTCATCGGAGAGAGCGAGGTCGGCGGGCGGACATGCAAGGAGGTCAAAATGACCCCTTGGTCCGGGCGGCCTCAGACCTGGTTCTTCGACAAGGCCAGCGGCCTGCTGCTGCGCAAGGAGACCGAGGTCAAGCAGGTCACCGGTGAATCTGATTTCGAATCTCTCACCTACGAGAGATATCGGCGCGTTGAGGGCCTCCTCGTCGCGGTCAAGTGGAGCGAGAAGCGCCCGTTTTATGAGGCAACCTGGACCGTCGATGAGATGTCGATCAATCAGGAACTCAAAGACGGGACGTTCGACCTGCCCGAGGAAGTCGTCAGGATCGTGGACGATCCATCGCTCGCCCGGCCGCGCCGTCCGATGGGCGGATCGGTAAGCGCGATCGTCGCAACGGCAAAAGGCCTTGCGCCAACGGGTGGCGGCTCGGCCGCACGAGGCAGACGCAGCGGAGGACGCCGGGTCGCGAAAGCCTCAATCAGCGGCCGTACCCCCTCCAGATTGGGCGGCGGTTGACGCCGCTAATCAATGGCGCCGGTCGGCGTCAAGTCTTCTGAAAATCAAGAATACGAATTTAATTCGGGGTTTAAGCCGCAGAGCTCGCGGTGGCTACGATGTGGCTGACGCCGCCTCGATCTGTGTGCGCGCAGTCACTCCTCATCCAAAATCGCCAGCACCATTGCCTCGAACTCGCGTCCGCGGTCGGCGTCGAAGCCGGTCTCGATGCGGCGCACGATGCCGTCGCGCCCGATTACGATCGTCGTCGGGAATCCCCCGAAATTCGTCAGAGCCGGCAGGCGGGATTCGACCTGAGTGAGGCCACCGCCCTCCAGAATCGTATAGGGAATGGCCAGATCCTCCACTGCATGTTGCAGAGCCGAACGACGCGCCGGGCCCGCGCCTTTCTCGAACGCGATCCCGACGATCTCCAGCCCTTGATCTGCGAAGCGATGATGGAGCGACGCGAGCGTGGGGAGCTGCGCCACGCACGGCGGGCACCACGTCCCCCAGATATCGACGACGACGACCTTGCCATCGAATCGCGCGTCCGAGGACGAAACCGTCTGGCCGCCCAGACTCGTCGCCGAGAACTCAAACGTATCGCCCTTGATTTTGGATTTGCCGCCGCAGCCGGCGATGCAGAGCGACGCCATCCCGAGCCCGGCGAAGATGAGTGCACGGATGGGCAGCGCGTTGGGCCGATTGTGTAGTCCGAGGGCCATGTTACTTCCAGCTCGTCTTTTTATTCTGCGCCTCGCCGATCACCTCACGGCCGACCATAAAGAGCTTCGTAGGGCGAGGCGAACGGTTCGGAGCCGTCCCAGGGGCCGAACATCTGAACGCCGGCCAGACGCGCCGCGCCGGGCGTGCCGAAGCGATTGGGCACGGAGATCTCAATTCGCAGGCGACTGACGACCTGGCCGCCCGGCAGGCGAATCGAGCTGTATGCGCCCCGGGGTTGCTCGATCGGGATGCGCATTTCGGCCGCGCCGGGCGTGACTCCGGTGAGGTGTAGCTCCAGACGCGCGGGGTTGAAATGCGCCGAGAACCCATCGGCCTCGGCATAGATCAGGCGGATCATCCCGACCGGCCGGGGATTCTCGAACGCGATGTCAATCCATGGCCCGCTCGCACCATCGGATATCTTCAACGGGCCCGGATCGCTCATCCAACCGACGGCGGCGAACGGCCGGGGCCAAAGGGGCCGCAAGACGATCGCCCCGGGTTCGGCCGCCCGCGATGAAGAGGCGGAAACTCGGGAGGGTTCCACGAGGAGCCAATTGATGGGCTCGCCCTCGCGTTTGGGCCGCAGGACGAGCGCCACGCCGACCCGCTTGCGGCGCGCCGGGTTGTTATCTCGGGCGAGCGACCAATCGCCCGCCGTCACCCGGGCCTCAAGATCAGCGGCGTGTACGGCCAGCAACAGCTCGGGCGCGAAGGCCTTCTCGATCCAGCGGCCGAGCGCCTCGAAACCGAGACGCGAGCCGGTTTCGTTCAGAATGAGATACAAACTCGTCCGGCCGCGGACCGGATCGACAGTGCTCAACATCAGCCGATCGCGGATGGTCCCACGAGGCAGGCGCGCGCTCCAATCTTCGGCCCGGCCGAGCCATCGCAGCCCGATGCGCGAACTCCCCTCGTCCAATGCCGATGGCGGAACAATGCCACCCTCGGCCGAGGGGCCGGCA
>JAJFLK010000421.1 GCA_021772735.1 Candidatus Sumerlaeota bacterium
CTCCAAGTACTGCGAGGGGATCAACAAGGGAATGTTCAAAGGTCAATACTACTAGTCGGGAGATTTGGATTCACCATGGATGAATTGATTCGATGGAGCTTCGCGGCGGGAGGCGACGAGCGGACTATGGTCGGTATCGCGCAGGTGATGACGGCCATGCTGCTCAGTTTCAGCTTGTCGCTTGTGATCGCATACATCTATCGCGTCACACACGTCGGTGTGTCGTATTCCCAATCAATGGTCAAAACCTTCATTCTGATGTCTGTGGTCATCAGCGTGATCATGATCATTATAGGGTCCAACATTGCGCGTGCGTTCAGCTTGGTCGGAGCATTGTCGATCATCCGCTTCCGAACGGCCGTCAAGGATGCGACCGATGTCGCATTTATTTTTCTGACCATGGCGATCGGCATGGCCTGCGGCACCGGTTTTTGGGATATCGCCGTCGTGCTGACGGCGACATCGGTGGCGTTGATCTATTTCATGTATCGTTTTGATATCGGCGCGGAGCCAATGTCTGAAATGGTTCTCAAGATGCAGGTGCCACAGGGCATCGATCCTGAAAAGGAATTTGCGGAAATTTTTTATAAATACTTGAAGAACCACGCCATGTTGAGCGCGGAAAGCACAGGGGCGAGCGAGAGCGTGGAGCTTGTCTTCTCGATCGAGCTCAAGCCTCGCACCACAGCGCAAGAACTGATCCTCGAACTCCAAAGACGAATTGGCGAAGGCAAAGTCCACCTCATCACGGGCCTTTCGAACGTGAATATTTAGACGTCCCGTCGCTCCGCCGCCATTCGCGTTCGGGCGAAGCGAGCACCAATCGCCGAAGCATGTCGCCCATGATGACGCCAGAAAAACTACGCGACTTCGTGCTGCCCGCGTTGGCGGGCTCTTCGCTCCTCGCATGGATTGCCGTCACCGATCCGAACATCCCTGCCCGGTTCTTTATCGAGCGATGGCGCGATGAGTTCGATATTGGGAAATCGGCTCTCGCGACGCTCGGCGCTTTCGCGATATTCATCGCGCTGGCGGCCGGTCCCGCGTGGCTCGCGCCGCGTTTGTTCGATTCGGCGAGGCCGAACGCCGCCGGGTCACCGGGCGCCTGGAGCGCGTTTGAATCCGCACGCATGATTATCGCCCTCGCAGTGTCGCTCGCGCTGGGTCTGTTTTTCCAGCTCCACTATGGCTCTGATTTTCCCGGCCGGTACGATTTCAACAAAACATCGGGCGGCGCATACTGGATACAGTATTTGCTCCTCGTCGTTTCGCCAGTCGTGCTGCTCGCAGTGGTCTTGCTGCGTTGGGCCGTTCCAAATCGCTGGTCGCGGTGGAAGAATCGAATTGGTCTCGTCGTATATTTATCAGTTTTGATCGCCGCCCTGGGGACGGCCACTTTGGCATATCATGGAGTCTTCGATGCGCGTTACCGGGCGTTCATGGCGAGTTCTGTCCGGGGCTTCGAATCAAGATTGATCGCGATGCGGCACGAAGCCGAAGAGGCGTATGCGGACGGCGACCCAGAGAGAGCCATCGCGCTTTTTGAGCGTGCTTTGGATCGAAATCCAGCGCATCAAAAGAGGCACAAGTTCTTCGTGGAGTCTCAAAGCTGTCGGCTCGGATTGAGAGCTGTCTTTTCCGACACGGGTCGAAATCGCAGAGCCGTAAGGACAGCCGAGGAAGCCGTCCGGCTCGAACCCGAATTCTGGCGTGCGCATCGGGCGCTGGCCATGGCGCACCTCGCCGGGGGCGACGGCGATCAATTCACCGAGGCGATCGGCGATGCGCTACGCCTCAATCCCACGGACATTGAGATGGTCGAAACGCTGGTCTCCTATTACGCAGAGGAGACGCGCGGCGAGGATGTTCTTCGGGCCTGCAAGAATTATCTGGAGGCCTATCAATCCGCTCAGCTTCTGATTCAGCTCAATGGTGTGACGACGCAAGTTCCATTCAATGTTGATGGGAACTGGAAGCGTATATTTGTTCCACTTCCGAAGATCACGGACGGCGCCGAGGGGCATATAAATTTGCAGCTCTGGGTCCAGGCCGGGGAAGAGCGACTCACTTTATGGGTCGATTCACCCCGGGTGGTCAGTGAACGGGGAATGCAGGACATATGGAAAAAATCGGCGCCCGCCGGGCGGCCGGACATTGAGGATTTACTCTTGCGTGGTGACGGAAAAACCGCCCGGCAATTCGAGGTGGATGTCAGCGCGGACCTTCGGTTTTTCGAGCTTCACGTTAATGCGGCGAAGGTCTGGAGCGACACCCTGGCGGGCGCGTATCGCAAAGCCCGATTGGGGAGCCCGAGCGCGGTTTTTCCTGATTGATGTTGCCCACTTCCAAACGCCGCGCTCTATGAGATTGTGCCAGGCCGGAATCGGACAATTCCCTTGCGGCGCCGTGGCACACTCGGGCACTATCTTGCGAATTGAGCTCGGCGTTTGTGCGTCTGGCCACCCGGGAGACCGGATGCTGAAGCTAGGACGACGGATCCGGACATTTCCTGGACGCCTGAGAAAGATGATCTTAGGCGATGGGGGAGGAAGGCGTCGGATGGGCAACCGATATAGCGAAGCTTGGGACGACTATACGAAATTTTGGAATCCCAATCTTGAAGATCGCCAGGATGTCGATGCCAAGCGAGAGCGTGCACGCGGCAGAAGCCGTGTGGAGTGGCCCGGCGATGAGTGGGGAAGCGAGAAGGAATGGGCTGAGACGATCGAGCATCTCATGGAGCCGGCGGAGTTTCGACAATGGCGCCGGGTCATCGAGATTGGACAGGGATCGGGCAAGTATACAATTCCAGTTCTTGCGAACTCGCAGAGCGAGGTCAAGGGCTTCGACGTTTCCGGGGAATTCCTGAAGGTTTGCGCACGGCGCTGCGCCGATTACATCGATGCGGGGCGGCTCACACTGCATCACATCCTCTCAGATCGACCTCGAATTATACAGGAGGTCTGCGAGGAGGCTGGATGGACGCGAAGTGTTGACGCGCTATTCTCGATTGACGCAATGGTCCACGTCGACCTAAATTGCCTTGCGTCGTACTTTCTTGCCGCGTCCGAAGTATTGCGAGAGGGTGGCTGGCTGGTCATGACCCTGGCCGACGTATCTTCGGATGCCGGATTCGAGAAGTTGATCAGCGAACTCAATTATACGTTCACGACGGCAGGCCAATCCAATCGACAATTTGAGTGGCTCCACCCGGAGTTGATTCGCAATCTCGTCACGCGATTCGGCTTTTCCATAGTCAAATGCGAAACGCGATGGCGCGACCTGGAATTGGTTGCCCGCCTCGACGATACGGCGCTCGCGGACGGGGTCCGGAATTTGGCCACCGAAAGCAGTGTTTAACGGCCCTGAGGGACCGAACCCATTCCGAAGCCAACCGGATTCTTCAGGCGCGCATCCGGCCTCAGGATACCGGCCTTCTCTCATCGGCACCGGGGCGCCCGCTGCCCGATTGATATTTGAACTCAGGATCATGCAGGGATGAAATACGTCGTCGGCGTCAATTTTTCCGGGAATCATGACAGCGCGGTCGCACTGATCGACGGGGAATTCAACGTCCTTTACGCCGCGGGCGAGGAACGTTACCGGAGAATCAAGAAGGACGGTCGCTTCCCCGCCCGAAGTTTGGCACTGGCCAAAGAAATTTGCGCATTGCCGGATGCGGTCGCCATCTCTTCGAGCATAAAGACGCCTTCGGTTTCGCCCGATCCGTTTTGGGATGATCTCCCTCTGAAATTCGAAAGCCCGAGAGATGTTGGCGATCTTGAGGTCGACTTGGACGCCATTCGCCAGTTCTTTGATGTTCCCTTTTCCTATCATGAGCATCACGCCTGTCACGCCGAAGCCGCCTTTTTCCTGAGCGGTCTGCCGGATGCACTGATCATGACGTGTGACGGTGGTATGTGGGGATCGCCCTGGAATGCGGCGATCTTCGAAGCTGATGCCGGGAATGGAATTCGTCTCGTCCGCGGACGGTCGCACGCGCATTACGTTCAACTCGTCCGCCTCTATACCGACGTGACCGCCCTGCTCGGATTCAGGCCAAACCTTCACGAGGGCAAGATCACGGGCCTGGCGGCTTGTGGAAAATCGAATCACGATTGCGACGCCGCCCTGCTTGAACTCGAGCAGGAAATGAATTGCGCGAAGATGCCGCTTTATTTGTGGTGTGGCGTCGGAAAGGAAGACGCCCAGACCTCGCTCGAAGCCAACCCTGTCAAGGTTCATGAGTACCGT
>JAJFLK010000422.1 GCA_021772735.1 Candidatus Sumerlaeota bacterium
GGTTCTCTTCGGCGGTCCATCCGCGCGACCATCGCGCCCAGGGTGTGGCCGAGGTGCCGGTCTCGTCGGCCGTGCCTTCGAGGCGGTTGATCTCGGTCTGGTAGCTCGGCAGGGCTTCCTCGGTGATCATGTCCCCGACAAGCACGACAAGGATATCGTCGGTCAGGTTTTTTGCGCGCTCGCGGACGCGTTCGAGTTCCTCCCGCCAGTTCGGCAGCGAGAGGTCGGGCAGGAAATCCGAAGGCTGCCAGATTTTGTCAATGGGCGTGAGGAGCGAGAGCGTCTTCACGACGCAGCTCTCGATGCTTTCGAGCACGCTGAGCCGGTGATCGCTCTTCCTGTCTTCGTCCGAGTATGCTCGGCTAGTGGTGTTAAAAGGCGCTGAGGTCATAAAAGCCTGATCCTTATTTCGTTCTATTTATTGCCTGTGCGAGGCGCCGAGGCGGCGCTCGCGGGCGATGTGATCCGGGAAATTCCGGGTGGGTGATTAAGAATCATGCCGGGTGCGTGATCCGGACAAATTCTTCACGCTTGGAGGCTCCGAAGCAAACCTTTTCGACCCAGCCGTGAATCCGCTTGCGGGCGCTCGGAGCCCTTGCCTATCATCATCGGGTTACGGCACGCTCAGAGCATCTTGCCGCGCCCGTCTCGCTCTGGCGACCCCGAATGAAAAAACCCAGATCCACACCCCTCCAGTTCCTCCGCAGCCGGTTCAAGATCGAGGATAATTCGCTGTGGCGTGTGCTGGGGCTGCTCAAGCCATACCGTCGCCAGGTGGTCATCGCCAATATCCTGCTCGCGTTTTCCTCGACTCTGGGCGGACTAGCGCTTGTCTCGTTACATCCGTTGTTCTCGGCGACGTTTAAGTTCGCCGAGGCCGACCGCGCAAAAGCTGAATCCGTCGAAGTGCGGTCTGAGACCGCTTTGGATCCTATGACCGTTGAGGCTGACGCCACGGCCACCGGCGATCAGGCCGCCGCCGAGCAGACCGCCTCGGCCGAGGCCCAAAGTCTCTTGGGCGGCGAGCCCGAAAGCGGTTCGAGCGGCGAGGCCGGATTCGGCCCGGCCGACGGTGACGACCGCGAAGCCAAAATACGGGGCCTGATCGCCAAATCGGCGTTCCTGCAACGCCAGGTCGACGCGGGCGAGCGTCAATGGGAGCGCATCCAAACCTGGATGCAGGCCTCTCTGGGGCGATTTGTCGCGATCTATTCTTGCATGATCATGCTGCTTTTCGTCTTCAAGGGATTGGTCGAGTTCGGCGGCAACCTGATCATGGCCAACGCGACGATCCGCGTCACGAGCGGCGTCATGCGCGACGTCTACAGCAACGTCCTGCGCCAGGAGATGTTGTTTTTCCACAACACCTCGACCGGCGCGCTTCTGAACACCTGTTACCGCGAGGTCTTCCAGCTCCGCCAGATCATCAAGTTCCTCGCCTCGACGCGCATTATGCTGCCGGTCAACGCCGCGATCCTCTTCGGCGCGCTGATGATCATCTCGCTCCCGCTCACTCTTCTGCTGCTCGTGATGCTGCCGATCGTGATCCTGCCGATGATGCTCCTGACCCGGAAGCTCAGGAAGGCGCTGGCCGGCGAACTCGCCGAGGAATCCGGGGCGATGGATGTCATGACCGAGGGCTTCACCGGCATCCAGGCGATCAAGGCCTTCGGCGCCGAACAACTCGAATCCGATTACCTCGAACCCTCGCTCGAGCGGATCGTTCGCATGAGCCGCAAACGTCGCGCGGCGCAGGCCCTGACGGGGCCGGTCGTCGACGTGCTCAATATGTTCGTCCTGCTCTGCGTCTTCGTGATTGCGATGTTCGCGCTGCCCAGCTCGGTCCAGATCGATCAGAGCCGCGTCGTTATCTTCCTGTTCGGCATCACGCGGTTCTACAAGCCGTTCAGGACGATGATGAGCATGAACATCAAGATGCAACGCGCGGGCCTTGTCGCCAAACGCATCTTCGGATTCCTGGACCGCAAGCCCAAGATCAAGGACTCGGCGGACGCGGTCGAATTCCCGAGCGCTTGGAACGAAATCGTTTTCGACGACGTTTCGCTGACGTATCGGATCAAGGCTGCGGGCAAGAAGGGTCGTCAGAGCCGTCCCGCGCTGCGGCATGTCAATCTGCGGATCGGCAAAGGCGAGAAGATCGCGCTGGTCGGTCCCAACGGCGCGGGCAAATCTTCGATCGTGAACCTGCTCTGCCGGCTCTATGACGCCACCGGCGGCGAGGTTCAGGTCGGCGGAGTTGCGCTCAACGCAATCCGGCTCGGTTCGATTCGCGATAACATCTGCCTCATCACGCAAAACCCGGTGATGTTCAATCGGCCCGTCGCCGAGAACATCGCGTTCGGGCTGGAAGGCGTGACGCCCGAGCAGATCGTCGAGGCCGCGCGCATCACCGGCGCCGACGCGTTTATCGAAAAACTACCGCACGGATACGACACTCTGATCGGCGAGCAGGGACGGCTGCTCTCCGGAGGCGAACGCCAGAAAGTCGTGCTCGCACGCGCGTTCGTCCGCAAGCCCGAGGTACTCATCCTCGACGAACCGACGGCGGGATTCGATCCCGCGGCGACAGCCGATTTTCTCCGATTCGTTGGAGACGAGCGCCACCGCGATCTCACGATCATCTACATCACGCACGAGCGCTCATACCTCTCGCGATTCGATCGCATCCTCCGGATGACCGAGGATCGGAACATCGTCGAGGAATCGATCGAAACCCTGCAAGGATCCGAAGTTGGCGATGAACCTCTGGTGGGTCACAAATATCCGGGTTGACGCGGGCCGCGGGCTCAAAGCGCCGGCGATCCAGAATCTTCACACGGCGGCGGCCCTGGCCGATCTCGGCCACGACGTTCTCGTGTGGACCGACCGCGCAGAGGGTGGCGATGTCGAGGCCGCTGAGGTGATCCGGACCGGGCTGGGTCGCGCCCTTCCGCCGGGCATGCGCCTGATGGGGATTCGGGCGCGCGGACGCGAAGGCGAGAAGCGCACGCCGTTCAGCACGGCGTTTGCCCGGGCGATCAATCTGGGCCGGGGGCGGATCGGCGGCCCGGCGCCCGACGTTGTGGTCAGCCGTTCTCCGCTCGCTCTGTTTCAGCTTCGCGAGAGCCGGCTGCTCGTCCCGTCGCGCTGCCGCCTGGTCCTCGAATATCAATATCCCGAATTCGCGCTGCTCTGGCGCGGCTGGCGCAAGAAGCACGCCGAGGCGCGGCTCGGCCCATGCAAGGCGCAACTCGCCGAGCTGCGAGGAAAAGAAGACGCCTGGATCCATTGCGCCGATGGCGTGCTCTACGCCGCACATGCGCACCGCAGGCTCCTGCGCCGCCACAAGTTCGAAGGCCCGACCGAATGGCTCCCCTCCGGCTGCGCGCCGGTTACCGATGACAGCGGCAACGCGGGAGCCTCGGACGACGGGCCCGTGGCTAGCCCGGCCCGCGAAACTAAATACGACATCGGATATGTCGGCAGCGTCAGCCCGGAGAACGGCATTGAAACATTGATCGAGGCCGTCGCCGGCTTAAACGGCATGACGCTTCGGATCGTCGGTCCCGCAGGGGCGCGATACGAAAAGAAGCTGCGCACGCTAGCCGAAAATCTGGGTCTCGGCGAGCGCGTCC
The DNA here is from genome assembly GCA_021772735.1 of Candidatus Sumerlaeota bacterium. Taxonomy (GTDB): domain Bacteria; phylum Sumerlaeota; class Sumerlaeia; order MVZB01; family JAJFLK01; genus JAJFLK01. The sequence goes on from JAJFLK010000422.1 coordinate 3,636, forward strand.
AATTTGCCGGATCGGTTGCGCACCGCGAAGTTCGCGCGGCGATGCGCAAGTGCCGCGTCGGGGTGGTGCCGATCAGCGCGCATTGCGGTCCAGAAAAACGCCAGTTCGCTTCGCCTCTCAAGTTGATCGAATGGATGGCCGCCGGAGTGCCGGTCATCGCCTCGGCCGTGCCGAGCGTGTGCCAGCACGCGACCGATGGCGTCAACGCGCTGCTCTTCGAACCGGATCGACCCGAGGCGCTCGGCGCCGCGCTGGAGGTCTCTCTTGGCGATGCCGATCTGCGCGCTCGACTCGCGGCAGGAGGACTGAGCCTCGCGCGTGAGGCTTCATTTTCGCATCGCGCCCGGCGCATAATCCGGTTCGTTGAGGCGCTCGGGGCGCCCGAGGGCCCAGGATCTGCCCGGGATAATTAACGCCTCCGCCGCGGTCGTGCCCATCGGGCCGGACGAACAAACTGAAAACTTTCCGAGTGTGACTTTGAGAATATGACATTGAGAATCCTTTACCTCCTGCCCGATCACGGTATCCCGTTCGCGGACTCGCGCGCCGGCGGATCGATCCATGCCCGGGCCATCGTGGAAGCGATGACACGCGACGAGCATGAGGTCACCGTCGTGGCGATGCGCAAGGGTCGCTCGCGCCTGGGCGCGGTTGGCTACGGCTTTCATCAGGCGAGCCTGGGGAGCACATCGCGCCGATTTGTCTCCAGGGTGCTGACGCCGCTTGAACGCAGAGGGGGTTCGCCGCATTTCGCCCGGGCGGTTTTCACGCTGCTGCGGCAATTCGACTTCATCAAACGCGCCCGGCGGGTTACAAACAGCGAAACGGATTTCTCGATCATTTACGCGCGCAACGCCTGGCTGGCCTTCTCGGTGTCTTCGATCAAAAAGCGGCTTGGTATTCCTCTGGTTCTCGAAGTCAATGCCATCGCCTCGAACGAGAAGGCGCGCCGGGGCGAAGCCGCGATGGGCCGCCTGAGCCGCTGGATCGAGAGAAAGAATCTCGCAGCCGCCGATCTCGTCGTCGCGGTTTCCGATGCGGTCCGCAGCCAGGCGATCCGGGCCGGCGCCGACGCCGACCGGACAATCGTCCTGCCCAACGGAGTCGATCTTGAACACTTCGGCAATCGGCCCGGTCAGGGGGGCTCGGATTCAGATATATCCGGACCCGGCTCTGGACCGGACGACGAAGCTCCATTCCAGGTCGGCCTCGTGTGTAGTTTCCGTCCTTTCCACGGCGTCGACGTCTTGATCGAAGCGGCGGCCCACCTACGCGATGATGTCCCGAACCTGCTCGTCCGCCTCTTCGGCGAAGGCCCAGAGCTGGAGCGGATGAAGGCGCTGGCCAACGCGCGCGACCTGAACGGCACCGTGAAATTCGAGGGCACGATTGCCCATGCGGCGCTGCCCGCCGCGCTGGCCGATCTCGACGTCGCCGTCGCACCATACAACGGCAAACAGAACACGTATGGCTCGCCGATCAAGCTCTACGAATACATGGCCGCGGGCCGGCCCATCGTTTGCTCTCGATGGGGCGAAGCCGCCCTGTTCGGACGCGACCGGGCGACGATGCTCTTTCACGAAGCCGGCGATGCGGATGACCTCGCGGCCAAGCTGCTCGAACTCTATCGCGACCCCGCGCTCGGCGCCGAGCTCGCCCGTGGTGGCGCCGAATACGTGGCGGATAAATCCTGGGTCGCGAACACGCGCCGGATATTCGGATGGCTGGCCGAGCGCCGGCACCTCGCGCCCGGTGACATCCGAGAGGCGACGCCCAAAGGGGGCGCAATTTCGGGAGAGGCTGGCTCCGAAACTCTGACGCCGGCGCGGCGCAAAGCGATCTGGGCCGACGCCGAAAGGCAGTTCGAATCTTTTCTCGCCGAACCCAACGCGGAGGCGGCGTCGGCGTCCGATCTTCCGCGTCGTCCGGCCGAGCGGCGCTCGCTCAAGTTCAAAGGCGGAGGCGTCGCGCGGGGAAAATTCCAACGCGGCTGGCACCTGGCCCGGGCCGTATCTTTATTTGAGCTGGCCCGAGTCCAGGAGCGCATGGCGCGGCGACGCGAGGCGCCCGGCGTCCGGCCGTTGCGCGTCCTCAGGATGGCGACATCGGCGTGCATGGGTGGCGTCGCCAAGGTCATGCATCAGACGGCGATGGCGCTGGACCCGGCCGAGGTCGAAACGACGATCCTCGCCTTTGGACCCCATGACGATGTCTCGCCCGTTGTCGAGCATTCGCCCGGAGTGAGTTTCTTCGCGAAGCCGCTTCAGCTCTGGTTCCCGGCGTGGGATCGAAGCACGTTCCGAGACATCGGCCGCCTGCGGACGCTTTTGCGCCGCGTCAATCCCGATCTCATTCATCTGCACGAACCGCAGTTTGCCCCGGCGGTCCGAATCGCGGCGGCACCGCTCGGCATCCCGGTCGTCATTCAATTGCACAGCGTCTATTCAGATCGGCGCGGCAATGTCGATCCGATGCACATCCGGCTCGAGCGGCGCGCTCTGGCAGAGCTTCCCGTCGTCGCGTGCGCGCAAAACATGGTCGATGACCTGCGCCGTTACCTGCGAGGCATGGCCGAAGGCCAGACCAAGAGCGTCGAGACCATCGCGGACGGCATCGATGACAAGCCGATCTGGGCGCCCGAGCCTCGCGTGCGCGAATGGATCGAGCGTCAGGCAACCGGGCGCAAGAAGTTGCTGCTGATCGGCCGCTTTCTGCCGCTCAAACGCATCGGGGACTTTGTGAACGCGTGCCGAATCCTGATGGACGCGGGCGAGCCGATCTTCGCGATCGTCGTCTCCTACGGGAAGCGAGGCGACATGCTGAAGATGCGCGCCGACTTCGAGCAAACTTTCCTTCCCAACGAGGCAATCCTTCTGTATCACCTCGCATCGCCGCGCGATCTTATCGAAGCCGCAGACGTCGGCGTTTCATGCTCAAGCCTCGAAGGACTTCCAATGGTCATTCTTGAATTCGCCAGGTCTGCCCGCCCGATTGTCTGCACGGATATCGAGGCCCACCGTCAGCTCGTCTCCGACGGTGAGACAGCGCTGCTGTATCCACCCGGAGACCTGCCCGCGCTCGTGCGTCAACTGCGCCGGGTTCTGCGCGATCCCGAACTCGGCGATCGTCTAGGCCTCGCGGCTCAGTCTTCGATCAAAGAGAGGACATGGAAGCGGGCCGCTCTTGGTTGCATGCGGGTTTATCGCAGACTGTTCGGCGGTGCGGGGTCCGAGGACTCCAAATCCAAAGCCAAAAGATGGCCAGGTCCGGCGCCGCCAACGCCGGCAGACGCCGAGAACCTCGAACGCCCCGAGTATCAATACATCGACCCGGCAAGCATTGAGCTTGTCGTCAATCAGCGCCTGCTTCCCGAAGATGTCCCCGCGAAATTGCTCGACCGATTCGATGCGCAGACGCTCGTTCTGGACGGCGATTGGGATCAACCATCCGAGGCTAGGTTCGCCGAATCGAGCCTGTTCATCTCGATCCGCGATCACTTCACAAACCGCGTCCCCTGGCCCGAAACGCCTTTCTTCCAGCGGGTCGTGCGCCAAATCGAGGCCGGCGAGGTCAAATGGAACTGCACGACGGCCGACGAATTCGCCGAACGGTGCAAGCGTGACATCGACGCCCTGTATGAAACGATCGAGTCGGACGGATACAAAACCCAACGCGACTTGAAACGCCGATCCGTATCCAATGAAATTCGCCTCGCCGTTGACCGCAAGGGCAGGCTCATGTTCCTCGATGGCCGTCACCGCCTTGCGATCGCACGCGTGCTCGGCCTCGAACGCGTGCCGGTCAAGATCGTCCTGCGTCACCGCGAGTGGATCGATTTCCAGGCCAGGATTCTTGGCTACGCCAATTGGTCCAGAGCGGGGGTTATTTACCAGGCGGTCGACCATCCGGATCTGGAATATTTCCCCGCCTACCACGGCGAGGAACGCTGGCCGATGATCGAAGCGGCTTTGGGCGATTTCGAAGCCGAAGGCAAAAGTCTGGTCGATATCGGTGCGCACTGGGGTGCGATGTGTCATCGCTTCGAGGCACGGGGGTTCCAATGCACGGCAATCGAGAAAGACGCCTCCAATGTGGAATTCCTCGAGGGCATTCGGGATGCGACCTGCG
>JAJFLK010000423.1 GCA_021772735.1 Candidatus Sumerlaeota bacterium
ATCGCCGCGCTGCTGGCGCGTCATGGAAGCGCTCCCCTGCTGCGCGAGATCGCCGCGCGTGCGGCTCGGGGCCGATATGCCCGATTTTCGATGACTGACGCGATGGTCACACGCAGCGGCCTTGATGGCGACGTCCCGCTCGATAAGGCGCTGGGCCGCTTCCGGGCGTTGTTGCGCAAGACGCCGGGCCAGGTTTATCAGCACCCCTCGTGGGGCGATGGCGTCGTCACGGATTTCAACCCCGCCGAGGGCAGCGTCATCCTGGATTTCCCCAAGCAACCAGGCAAGCCGATGACGCTCGAAGGGCTGAAGAAATACACGCAATATCTGGCGCCCAGTCATTTCCGCGCGAAACGCGCCCGCTCCCCCGAGAAGCTCCGCGAACAGGCCAAAGATGATCCCGCGGCGCTGGTTAAACTGGCGCTCAAGAGTGCGGGCGGCAGGCTGACGCAGGGTGAATTAAAGACGCTCATCGCGGGCCCGCTCATGGAGACGAAGAAATGGACGAGCTGGTGGAGTCGCGTCCGTAAAGAACTGCGCTTCGATCCGCTTGTTGAGATCGAAGCCTCGGGCGGCGCGCGCGCGCAGATCCGGCTACGGGACGAGCCTCGGACTCTGGGTGAGGAACTGGACGAGATCTTCGGTTCGCCCGAATCCACACTGCGCGACCGCGCCGTTGCGCTGGGCCACGTCGCCGAAGCCAAAAAGGCTCCCGATCTTCCGATCGCCCTGCTGCGCCGTATTCTGGCGGGATTGGAAGACGAGTGGAAACGGGCCGCGAACGACGACTTCTCGGGTCGCTTAGGCCTTGCGATATTGGCCGAAGATCTGCGCCAACTCCATGCGGACCTGGATAAAAGCGTCGGCGCGATTCCCGAAGCTACTGAGCTTCTCGAAGGCATCGCCGCTTACGAATTCCTGCTCGAACTTGAGCATACCGATCACGCGCTGCGGGTTTTCGAGATTCTGCTCAACCGTGACGGCACAGACGCCGCCGAGCGTTCGGTGCGCCTGCTGCGCCGAGCCGAGGTGCGGCTTGCTCAGGCAATCTGGCGCTCCCTTGATCCCGAACTTCATCGCGGCCCCGCTGCCGAAGTCATTCTTGAGCTGCTCGAAAGCCCGCTGGAGAACCCAGATACCTTTTTGTGGGCCGTGAAGATGATCCTCGAAGGGCAGTGGGATCACATGCGCGATTATTTTTCGACCGGCGGAATCGTCATGGATCTTATCGCCGAACTTGAGGATTGGAACGACCTCGATGCGGAGCGCGACGGCAAGGATGAGGCCGCGGTCGGGCGGCAACTGGTCACCCGCGTCAAGTCGATTCTCTCCGCGCGCCATTACGCGGCGCTGTGCAATGCCGTCGAAGAGATGTCTCTGGATCAGGCCGAACGCCTGCGTCGGTCGATCGATAAATCCGAAGCCTTGCATGCCGGGTTCAGAACCGCCGCGCTGCGCCAGCTTCTGCTGACGCGCAAAGATCTGGACGACACGGGCGAATTCACCTCGACAACTCCCGGCGCCGAAGAAGAGGAAATCCTTTTCTGCACGGCGCTCTCTCGCGAAGAAAAGCTGGCCGAGCTCAGCGAACTGACGCTGGTGAAGATACCGGAAAACACTCGCGAACTGGACGAAGCCCGTCAGGAAGGCGACCTCAAAGAGAACGCCGGCTATCACGCGGCCAAGGACACTGCGAAGATCCTTCAGCAGAAGAAAGTCGGGCTATCCATGATGCTCGCCCAGACGGTTGTGGTCGAGGCCGAGACGATCCGCACCGAGGCCATCGGCTTCGGCAGCGCGATCGAAATCGAGAACCTGCGCGAGAATACCACCGAGCGATTCACGATCCTCGGCCGCTGGGAAGCCGATCCCGAGCACAACGTGCTCTCGATCCAGGCACCGCTGGCCGAGCAGCTCATAGGCCACGTCCCGGGCGATGAGATCGAAGTCACGCATCCCGGCGGCGGCTCAACGCCATATCGCGTCATCTCGATCGAGAACGCGTTGGCCTCGGGCCAATGGGCGGCCAAGGGCGGCGGCACCGAGGGCGATGCGTCAGCGTGATTGTGACGCGTCGGCCTCGACCTTACGCGCGTTTGCCGAGGATGTACCGAACTCCAAGGTGATTCGCGCGGAAGTTCCCGATAATCCACTCCCCCACGACCATATTCGGCGCCCACGCCGCCCACGGCACCCAAACATAAATCGTCTCGAATTCCAGACCCGCGAGTTGCAACAGATTGAGGTAAACCCTCAACGTCACGGCGCCAAAGGTTAACGCGTAATTGCGGATCATCCAGACGCGATGATCGGCGATGCGGCCGGCCCGCGCCGATGAATAAGCTTTCCAACCCGAGATCAGCCACAGGCATGCCACCAGCACGAACGCGAATTTGGCCGCCAGCCCGCCGTAGGCCATCGTCCCCATGATCAAACCCGTGACGCCGCCCACAGCAACCGAAAGAATGTAGCCGCCCCCGAGAACGCGATGAAGCCGGCGCCATCGCCGCCGCGAGCCCGGCATGAATTGGAATGGCCCGATGACGAGCGCAGCGATCGCGGCCACGCCGTGCGTAAGAACGACGGGTAAATGCGCTTCGTATTTGAAGCGGAAAAGCGGATCGAAAACTTCTATATCGGTCGTGATATATTTCAAAGACTTCGCGGCGGTGAGCAGCGCGAGATAAGTCATCAAGAAAAAGGCGATTCTTTTCGGGTTCTGCCCGTTCACTTGGGCGACCCGCTTTCGTTCGGACTCATCCTGATAATATCTCCTGCGCTGACGGTGCCATTAGTCGGATCATAGTAAAAGCCGTTGAGCCCCGGACCGTGCTCGGCCATCCCACTGCGATAGACTTTCGCGGGGTCAAAATCGTAAACGCGGTCGGGGCCCGCGGAAATCAAAATCCATCCTCCGCCATCCGCAAAATAGGCGAAAGGCATGTGCTTGTGCGGGGCGAAAGGATCTTCAAAGAAGGC
>JAJFLK010000424.1 GCA_021772735.1 Candidatus Sumerlaeota bacterium
GCGCGGCCAGCGCGGCGGCCTGAGCCATCCGGTTCGTGTTGAACGGCGGGCGGACCCGGTCCAGATCTCGCACGACCTCGGGCCGCGCGATGCCGTATCCGATCCGCAGCCCGGCCAGCCCATACGCTTTTGAAAACGTCCGCGTCACGATCAGGTTCGGATACTCCTCGCGCAGCGCAAGCGTATCGGGGTAAGCCTCGTCGTCGCTTGCAAATTCGTAATACGCCTCATCCACGACGACCAGTACGCGCGGCGGCACGGCTTCGAGCAGACCTTTCAGCTCCTCGCCGCTCATCATCGCTCCGGTCGGGTTACACGGGTTATCGATGAAAATCAATTGCGTGCTCTCGTCGACGGCCGCCGCCAGCGCCTCAGAGTCGTGGCGGAAGTCGGGCATCGCGACGATCTTCGTCTCGGCCCCGGCCAGTTGCGCGGCCATGCGATATCGGACGAAGGCATATTCGGATGCCACGATCGAGCGGCCGGGTTCGAGGTAACACAGCGCGAGGAACAGCGTGATCTCATCCGAGCCATTGCCGAGCACGATCTCCTCGGGCGCGACGCCCGCGCCGGGGGTGGCCGTGCGCGCGGCGAGGGCTTCGGTCAGAGCGGCGGCGAGCTTGCGTTTCAGGTAAAACCCGCCGCCATCGGGATAGAAGTGCATCTCGCCAGCGGCGGCTTGCATCGCGGCGATGGCTTTGGGCGAGGGGCCCATCGGGTTTTCGTTCGACGCCAGCTTGACGACGTCGGCCAGGCCCGTCTCGCGCTGCACCTCCTCGATCGGCTTGCCCGGCGGATATGCCTGCAAGCTGAGAAGGTGGCGGAGCAGCGGCGGGTTGACCGTCTGATCGCGAGTCTGCGTTGAATCCGGGGTTTCTGTGTTTTCGGGCATGATGAAAATCTCGATCTGGTGGGATCGATTATCGCAGGGGCACAGGAGCGATCACACCGAAAAGCGCACTTCCATGACGTCGCCGTCGCGCATGATGTAATTCTTTCCCTCCAGGCGCAGACGACCGACCTTCTTGGCGTCGTTCCACGAGCCCAGCTCGAAGAGCTCTTCAACGCCGATCACGTCGGCGCGGATGAACCCGCGTTCCATATCGCTGTGGATCGTTCCGGCGGCTTTGACGACGCTGAGGCCTGCGCGCAGCGTCCACGCGTGCACCTCGGTCGGTCCGGCCGTGAAGAACGAAATCAGCCCGAGCGTCTCGTAACTGACGCGGATGATCCGCGCGGCCGCAGCCTCGGCGATGCCGTAGGAATCGAGGAACTCGCGCTGCTCGGCCTCAGTCTCCAAACGGCTGATCTCCATCTCGGCCTCGGCGCAGCACGCAACAACCGATGTGCCCGGCGGCATTCCGGCCTGCGAGATCTTTTTCTCCCACGCGTCGGCCGCGCCGCCCTGGGAGATCTCGTCCTCGCCCAGGTTGATGACGATGACCAGCGGCTTGACGGTCATGAACTGATACGTCCGCAGCACCTTTTCTTCGTCGTCGTTGAACTCGCGGGATCGAATCGGCTTCTCGTCTTCGAGTTGCTCCCGGCACGCGTCGAGGACGCTCTTCTCGCGTTCGAGCGACGCTTTGTCCGGACCGACGATTTTGCCGATCTGCTTTTCGATGCGTTCGAGCCGGCCTTCGACCTTAGAGAGATCCGAAAGCACCAGCTCGGCCTGAATGGACTGGGTCTCGGCTTCGATATCAGGCGCGCGACCGCCCCGATCGAAACCGCAAACAACGGCCAGCAGCGCATCGCAATTGGCCAGAGCGTGGAGGAGCTTTTCGTCGATCGCGCCGGCGGATCGGCCTTCAACGGCTTCGATCCCGGCGACGTCGATGTATGTGATCGTCGCGTGAACGATCTTTTTTGGGTCGTAGATCCCAACCAGGCGGTCGACCCGGGGGTCCGGAACCTTGACGACCGCGACGTTGGGCTCCGCGCCGGGGACGCCGAAGCCTCCGACATCGGCCTCGCTTCGGGTCAGCGCGTTGAAGAGCGCTGTCTTCCCGCTCGATGCAAATCCTATGATTCCGACGTCCATGGAACGCGCCTATGCCTCCGGTTTGGTGGGATTCCGCCCGCCCGAGAGGCCACCATAAGAAGCCTGCACGGGCGCAGAATCTCGTATTGTTTCAGGGCACGAGCCGGGTGTCAAAGCGAATGGGAGGAGCGTTTAGGAAAGCGCGACAGGGATCGGTAATCAGGCGCGAGGAATCACAGAAAATTCATTCGCCGCAACCCGCGAAACTCAGTATTCGGGGTAATCCGAAGTCGCGATGACGTACTCGTGGTTTGGGCTATCCCAGCCCGGCACATTGCGACGGGCGAGCGTCCAGCCGCGTCCGGCCGTGCGAACCTGGCAAGCGGCGTTCTTCGAATCGATAAAAGTTCTGATCCGAGGCGTTCCAGAGCGCCGGAATTCCTGGACGATCCTCGTCATCATCAGGCTGCCCAGCCGAATACTCGTCTGGTCTCTGAATTCTTTCGTCCGGAATTCGGAGTTCACGGCAAACGTGAGCACCTGGCCGATGGGTTCGCGGCTTGGGTTACGGCGCAGCATCCGGCCGATTCGGCGCGCTTCGAGGAGACCTGCCAAACGTCGAGGATCGCGGGCCAGGGCCAGGCCGAAATGCTTTGCTAACGCGGGCCAGGTGCGTCGGGCCGCCGCCGCCATGAATCGCTCCGAATCATAAGCCGCGACGGTGAGCCCTGCGGGGCGTCCTTCGAGATACGCCACGACGCCGAAGATGAACCCGGCTTCAGGCAGAACACGGTAATAGTAATCCTCCATGAACGCTTGACCCAGCTTGCAGACCGGGCTCTCGGGCAGATGCGCCATATGCAGGGTCGCCGCGTCGCGGACCGGCGCCGGAGCGCCCGGGCCGAACAAGGCAAGCGTCGGCATCGCGGTCGGATCGGGCTCCACCTCGTGCTCGGTCCTCGTGGTATCGGACTTCAATTCAATTGTGGTCAAGGGTTCGACTCCGGCGATTCGACAGGCGGCGGCCCGCACTGCTCAGAACGCAGTTGGCGTATTGTTACCCTTACCGGCTCAATCGAACAAGCCTTTCGGACGGGTCAACTCGATACAGCGAGCATCCGCTGAAATTGTAATCCGGCGTACGATCGAATCGGGTGGTGTTTGAAGCCAGCATCCAGGTGACGGGCTCGCGGCCCAGTTCAATTTGTCCCTCGGGCGAAAACTCTGCTCTTTGGGCGTACCAAGGCCCGGGGTGATGGAGGTCGTAAAGCATCCGGCCTGAATTAAAAAACGCCGCGTAACTCATCGTGAGAGTGTCGAGATCGTCGATCAGGATGACCAGCGGCTCGCCTCTGGGGATGATCGCCGCGATCTCGAGTCCCGTTTCGTAATGGACCTCGCGCTTGGGATCGACGACGTATTTATGGCCCGCGTACCAACCGACGTTCATTGAGAAGAAGACCGCACCAACGGCTGCGGCCCGGAACACAAATCGGCCCCGCGCCGACCCAAGCAATGCGAATCCGCCCAACAGCGAAGCGTAAAACAGGATCGAGATGGGAAGCGGGATTCGGCCGGGGAAGAGGACGATATAGAGCGCGGACATCGAAGGGCTCCCGAAACCGAACGTCCACAGGCCGCGCGCCGTGGCCGTGGCCAGGGCGCATGCGCCGATCATCAAGGCGCCGAGGCCCCACGCGATCCCATCCCGGTGGCCCTGCTCGGGCGCGAGGGCACAGAATAGAATCATCATCAGCGGGAGCGTCGGCAGCGTGTAGCGAC
>JAJFLK010000425.1 GCA_021772735.1 Candidatus Sumerlaeota bacterium
AGGACCACGGACGGCACCGGAGAGATCAAGCGCCTCACGCTGACGCAGCTCAAGCGCCTGGACTCGGGCTCGTGGAAAGACGCGCGATACGCGGGCGAACCCGTGGCGACGCTCGATGAGGCGCTCGCGCTGCTCAAAGGCAGCGGCACGCGTGCGGTCGTCGAGATTAAAGGTATGGGATTGGCATCCGAAGTGCTTGAAGCCGTCAAGCGAGCCGGTATGCACGATCAGACGACGATCATTTCGTTCGATAGCGCGACCGTGGGCGATGTCCGCCGGCTCGATCCGGAGATCCCCTGCGCGTGGCTTTTCGGCAAGAACATCAAAGGCACGATTGCCGAGCGCGCTCAATGGATTGCAGACGAAACGGCCAAGTGCGGCGCGAAGATCGTGAACATGGAGTTCAAGCTGCTGTCGCGTGAGCTGATCGCCGACTTGAACCGCCGGGGGCTGAGGGTGTGGGCCTATACCGTGGATGAACCCCTGGTCATGGCGGAGCTGATCCGCTCAGGAGTGGATAAGGTTACGACCAACCGGCCGGACATCGCGCTTGAATTGATCAGGAATTAGTCTGCTTCTGGTGTCTAGTAGTTGACCGATGGGAAGTGACGGAAAGTTATGACCGGCGAGGGCGCCGGTCCCACACTTTCCGGATGGGACGCTTGTCACGTGTGGAACCGGCACCCTCGCCGGTTGAGAAATTCAAGAATCCCTCCGGGTGTGGCGGTGCGACAACCCCACATAATCAGCCGGTCAAAGCACTACTTGCTCGCGCCTGCGCCGCCGAACTGCTGCGCAAGATCGACCTTCCCATAGGGCGTGGTGAGCATGCCGACCGGGCTGATGCTGATCTGTCCGATGCTGGCGCCGCCGGCGAGTTGGCGCAGGGCGCGTGTCGCCGAGATTTTCCCTACCAGATTCAGCACGCCGGTCTGACCCGCGGCGAGCGAGCCGACCGTCGAGGCATTGAGACCGCCCAGACGAAGCTCGCCGATCTTAAGATCCCAGCCCAGACTATCGAGCCCGATGCCGAAAACATTGGGGTTCTTGACATCGGCCTGAACTCCGAGCTGCGCGCCGCCGAGCGTTATTTTCGGCGGATCAAACTTGGTCACGTCAATCGTGGGGACTTTCAGGATCGGCATCTTGCCGGTGTGCGAAAAAGGCAGTTCCCAATCCCGGCCCGCACCCGAAGTCAGGAACGCGCCGTCGATCGTATAGGCCGCCTCGGCCGCATCGCCGAGCGAGCGGGACGCGTTCCACAAATCGACATACGAGATACGCACCGGAAGAGTCGCGGTGCCGGTCTCGCGAGCCGGCAGTTCGATACCCGCGCCGAGCTCATCGCCGGCGAACCGGTTGCCCTCGACCGCGAAGCCGTATCGAATCTTTGGGGTTTTCAGGGCGACCGGATAGGGATTGCGAACGTCGAGATCGAATTCGAGGTTAAGCCCCTTCATGTCGATGCCGGTGATGCGCGGGCGAACCGCGGTCACCTCGGGCTTTGCCGATGAAGGCAGGTATGAGCATCCCAGCAAAACGACGGGCAGAAGAAATACAATCATCCGCCCCAGTTGCCGCACGGCAGATGGGCCGATCTTTGTGCGTGTGTTGAAAATCATGGGTCGAGCCTTTCGGGGAGGAGCTACGGATCTATCTCCCCTCGTGAACTAATCCTTCTTGAAGAGGCCGCCGAGTTTCTCGCCGATCTCCCCGGCCTTCTCCTTGATGTCCTCGGCGGCCGAATCCAGTGCGCCACGTACCTGAGACTTGGCGTCGTCGAGGTTGCCGCCGATATCGGTGCTTAGAACGGCCTGGAGCTCAGGAGGAACATTGCCCTGCCCGCCTTTGACCGACTGCTTGAGGATCTCCGTCAGGACCTTCGTAAGCAGTTTGGGGACGCTCAGGTGATTGCCCTCGCCGCCGATGTTCGTCAGCTCGAAGTTGTTCAGCGTGTATGTAAACTCCTGGCCCTGCAGGATCGGCGCCGAGGCGGCGACGGTCGTATTCTCGAGTGTCATTAGATCGACTCGGATCATCTTGCTCGCTCCTTCGGGAGCGTCGGCCTCTTCTTCGGGCGCAGGTTCGCCATCGCCCTCGGGCACGAGGCGCGAGGCGTTTTTGATCAGTTGCTTCAGATTGGAATTACGGAGACCCTGCTCAAGCGTGACTTTCGGGCCGCTGAGAAGGATGTTGTGGATCGTGGGCTCATTGGTTCGGAACGAAGCAATGTCGACTTTGACGCGAGCCTCGGCGAACTGCATGGCGCTGGCGGTCTTGAACCCTTCGGGATTGCCGATCGTCAGGCCGAGGAGCGCGACTTCGCCTCCGCGCAGGTCGACGTCAATTCCATCCAGCGTGACATCGACTTCCAGGACGTATTCGAGCGTCCGCTCGATGGCCGAAGCAATGATCCCCTCGATGCGCGAGCCGAAGATGACGAACGCGACGACGATCAATCCGACGAGGAGAATCACGCCACCTGCCGCAAACTTAAAGAGCTTTCCGCCCATGATTTGTAGTTTCCCTTCAGGTCTGATTTCGGCGATCACCGGCGGGCGACGGCCACGCGGCGCGGCCACAATCGGAGCCCGTCATGCGCGGCCAGCCAGTCAGTGAGCCATCCCTGCCTAGGCTCATTGAAACACGATCGGCCGTGCCGCTCAATACCGCTCGTCGGCAATCGTCGCCCCCAGGCCGCCATCGGGCGAAGATTCGATTGCTTTTGCGCCGAGGCAATCCGATGATCGCCGCGCCATGAAAGTCATCATCGCACCCAACGCATTCAAAGAAGCGACGACGGCGGCTCGCGCCGCGCGGGCCATCGAGCGAGGCCTGCGGCGTGCGCTCCCCGGCTCGGAGCTCATCTGCCTACCGGTCGCCGATGGCGGCGATGGAACGGCCGAGGTTCTGCGCGCGGTGTGCGGCGGGCGGGTCTCGCGTCACGCCATCGAAGGCCCATGCGGCCAGACCGTGCGAGCGCCGCTTGCCTGGCTGGCGGCTCAGGCCGAGCGGACTTGCGTCATCGAAGTCGCCACGACCGCCGGGCTTGCGATGATCGAGCGGCGCGAGCGCAATCCCATGCGAACGAGGACTTTCGGGCTTGGGCAGGCCATAGGCATCGCGCGGCGCAAAGGCGCCCGGCGCATCCTGATCGGCCTGGGCGGAAGCGCAACGGTCGACGGCGGGCTGGGCATGGCTGAGGCGCTCGGATTCGGTCTTCTCGATCGGCGGGGCAGACCCATTCCGCGCGGGGGTCGAGGATTGGAAAAACTGGCGCGAATCGTCCCGGCCGAGGAGTGGGGTCCCTGCCGTAGCGGCGCAGACCGTAAAGGGGCTGAGCCCCCGCCGACAATCCTGGCGATTTGCGACGTCAACAGCCGCCTGCTCGGCCCCGAAGGCGCGGCGCCGGTCTTCGGTCCGCAAAAAGGCGCGACCCCGGCGATGGTCGAGCGCCTGGCATCTGGGCTGGAGAATCTGGCCGAACGGCTAGATGCCGATCTCGGCCGCAAGGTCAAAAGCCTGCGCGGGGGCGGGGCGGCCGGCGGGCTTGGCGCGGGGCTGGCGGGATTCCTAGGCGCGAAGATCGAGCCTGGCGCGCAGTTCGTGCTCGGCCTGGCCGGATTCGAGAATGCCCTTCGCGGCGCGGATTGGGTCGTGACCGGCGAGGGGGCGCTCGACGCCCAGACGCTCGGCGACAAGGCGCCGGCAATCGTCGCACGCGAGGCCGCGCGGCGCGGTGTGCCAACAATCGCGCTGGCGGGTTCGGTCGATCCCCGACTTTCCTCAGACTCCCAGCTGCGCAAGCGGAGCCCGTTCCGCGCCGCTCTGAGCATCGTCCCCGGCCCGATGGCTCTCGATGAAGCTATCACGGATACGGAAAATCTTCTTACTGCGGCGGCGTATCAGGCCGGACGATTGATGCTTCGCGGGTAGCCGCCTCGACGGGCTGGCTGAGCCCGAACCGGGCCGAGCGCGAACGACCGGCGGGCAGCGAATGCGGCGAAAATCCCGACCGGAGCGCGGCGCGAAGCCCGCTGCGGAGGCTTTTCAAATTGCGAATGCCGCCGATTACCCGATAATGGGATGCACTAGGCAGATAGTCGATACAGGCGAAAGATTTAGAGTATGGATGAATCGGCGGATATCGCACCGAAAAGTGAGCGGGGCTTCTGGGCCCTTGTGGGCGTGCAGTTCCAAGGCGTCTTGAGCGATACGCTTTTCAAGATGCTTATGGTTCTTCTGATTCTGAGCGGCTACGGAGTCGGCGAATCAACCGGATTCCTTCAAGTGGAAACTCAAGGTCCGTTTGTCGCCGCTTTCCTCCTCTTGTCTGGATTCGCCGGCATGGCCGCCGACAAGTGGAGCCGGAGGTCGGTCGTCCTGACAACCAAAGCGGCCGAAGTCGGCGTGATGATCCTTGGAGTCGGGGCCGCCTGGCTTTATGCCCGCGGCGCTTCAGGTATTGGCACCGGCGCTGAGGAAGCCGGCATTGGGGCGCTAGGCGCGTTGATGTTCGTGCTTCTCCTCTCTGCGATTCAGACCGCGATCTTCAGTCCTTCGAAATACGCGCTGATCTCGGATCTGGTCGAGCCCGCCCGACGCTCGTGGGCGTTTGGGGTGATCGGCCTGACGATGCTTTCGGCCGTCGTGGCCGGGATTCTCGGCGCCGGCGGGCTCTTTGTGGTTATCGGTCCCGAGAAAATCTATCTGGCATTCGCCGTGCTCGCAGCGCTGAGTCTTGCGGGTCTGCTCGGCGCAACGATGATCGACCGAGGCAGCGCGGCCGATCCGGATGTGAAGATTCGCTACTCACCGGATCAAGTCCGGGCCGATATCACTTCGATCCTGAACAGCCGAGTCATGATCGTGACGGTCATGGGGATCGCGTTCATTTGGGCGATCGGCGCGGTTTTCATGCTAAACGTTCCGGGCTGGGGACGCGAAGCGCTGGGGCTTCAGCTCCCGGCCGTCAACGGAGACGACGGCGGCGGGCTTTTCAATTTCATCACTTCGAACGCCATGATCGTCGCGCCGCTCTTGATCGGGATCGCTCTGGGGATGTATGGAGCGGGGATCATGTCCGGCAAAGAAACCGAATTGGGCTTCGTGCCTCTGGGCGGAATCGGGATGGCTTTCTTCTGCCTCTTCCTCGGCCTGCCCGAGGTTGATGGGGCCAGCGGCGAGTTCGTCCGCGCTTCGATCGTGACGATCTGCTTTATGGCGGCCTGCCTTCTGGCAACGGGCGGGGCGATGGGCTATTACGCTGTGCCGCTCTACGCGCAATTGCTCGACCGCATCGGCCCCGAGCGTCGGGGGAGGACGCTGGCGGCTGTAAACGTCATCAACTTTTACGCAATCACCGCGGCAGCATTAGTCTATTGGGCTCTGACCTGGGCTTTCCACCTGACGTCGTCCAACATTTTCGTTCTGTGCTCGCTCCTGACACTGGGGATGACGCTCTTCCTGATCGCCATCCTGCCCGAGATCATGCTCGGCCTGGTCTCGACCGTGATCACGCGGTTTCTCTACCGGATCAGAGTCATGGGAGGCGAGAACATTCCGACCGAAGGCCCGGCGATCCTTGTGAGCAATCACATCTCGATGGTCGATGCGCTGCTGATCCTTTCGGTCTCGCCGCGTCCGGTGCGATTCATCGTCTGGAAAGAGATCTTCGACAACCCTTACCTCGGGTATTTCTTGAAGACCATGAACGCGATCCCGGTCTCTTCGGATCAGCGGCCCCGCGCGATGATCGCCGCGTTGAGCAAAGCCTCCGATGCCCTGAACAACGGCGAGTTGGTGTGCGTTTTCGCCGAGGGGCAAACCACGCGCGCCGGTCTGCCGGTGCCGTATCGGCGCGGCTTCCGTCACGTGCTCTCCAAGGCGCCCGTGCCGGTTCTGCCGGTCTATCTCGATGGCGTCTGGGGCAGCATCTTTAAATATGAGAAGGGCAAGTTCCTCTGGGAATGGCCGAGGAAGTTTCCGTATCAGGTCACCGTGGCGATCGGCAAGGTGCTCCCGCACAACGTCTCGATGCATGAGATGCGTCAGAACGTCATGAATCTAAGCTCCGATTGCGCGATCGCAAACAAAGAGTTTTCCGAGCCGATACACCATCGGTTCATCTCCCTGGCGCGCAAGCACCCCAATATTTTCTGCATCGCCGATCAGAATACCGATCCCGTGACGTTCGGCCGCGCGCTGATCGGCGGGATGGTCATCGCTCGCAGGCTCCGCAAGCACTGGGGCGATCAGGAGATGGTGGGGATATACCTGCCGCCCACAGTCGCCGGCGTCCTGGTCAACATCGCG
>JAJFLK010000426.1 GCA_021772735.1 Candidatus Sumerlaeota bacterium
CCCGATTCACCCCCTATCCCGTCCTCGATCGACGGTGAATTCGCCTTCCCCGAATGGATTTACTGGATCACGGAAGTTCGCGACGGCACGCCGACGCGAAACCGACTCTGGTATCGCAATGCCGATCTGCAAACATGGACAGAGTTGGAGCTAGTCGAAATCCCCGGTTAACGCGCCGCCCGATGCGCGCAGTCACTCGGCGAGCCGCGCGCGCCATGCTTCGACGACGGCATGACGCGGGGTTTCTATCTCAAGCCGGTCGAGTATGAATTCCAACAGACGCCTCTCGCCCCGTTCCGCCCCCGGCCCCGGTACCGACTCTATCCACGGTTCAAAGTATTCGAGGCATCGCTCAACGAGCGCGGGTTGCCGCTCGAGCGATGCTCCGCCGAGTCGGTCCATATCCTCGATCCTCGTCCGCGCGGCTCGTTCGATGGCATCCATACGATGCGCGTATGTATGGCGAGCGAGAGTCGTCTCCCGCGCGCGGCGGTTGATCTCAGCAAGTCGCTCCGCGCCAGCCTCGGCGTTGGTATTATCCAAAGCCTCACTCGCCATGGCCTCAAGATCGTCGAGGCCTTCATAAACAATCAACTCGACGCCGGGTTCATAATACTCGGCCAGCCCGGGCCGACTGTCTGTCAGCAAAACCGCGCCACACAGAGGCACGTCAAAGTGGCGTTGCGTAACTGAGCTCACGAGCTGATATCGAGAGACGTTCAACACCAGGCGGCTGTTCGCATATACATCCTGAATTTTCCCCCACTGGGTCGCCCCATGGAATCGATCCGCCGGTATGAAATTCGCCCACGCCGGATCGCCCCAAAGGTGCAATCCCAGAGGCAAAAGCCTCCGGGCCGCTTCAAGCCGCGCAGTGAACGTCGCCTGGAAATCGATGAGCGCGGCGAGCAGTGCGCGGGGCCACTGGCGCTCGATCCAGGGTTGTAGCTCGCCTACCCCTGGGCCGCGCTCATCAATAAATTCGAAAGGCGAACCCAACGGATTGCAGGCCAGCCATTGGCCGCCTTCCTCGACAAACGCCTGAACCTGGCTCGCCAGCGCTCCATACGTCCCCTGCATCGCGTGATCAAGCTCAGCGAGGATACCGCGTATACGGTCGATCCCCGTTGAGGCGACGAATGATATGTCGTAAGGCCTCGCCTCGGGCTCGATCGCGGTCACAGTAAAGTGATCCGGGTTCGTCCCGAGCGGAACATGCTCGACGTGCCGCATGCCCCACTCGCGCAGCGGCCCCACAAAAGCCGGATCGAACACAAGCGAAGCCAGACAATCCATCTCGCGCTCCCACGGTTGCGGGACAAGGTAGAAGGGATTATCCGCATACCAGACGAGCAGCGGCACGCGCAAAACCTCGCACAAAAAAATCAGAGGCGCGGCGCCGCTGATTCCACGCCGATCGATCGACAGGACCGCATCGGGGGCGAACTCGACAAGTTCATCGACGAGCTGCGTCCAGCATTGATACCCCGACCATTCTTCTTCGCGGCCTTCGCATCGAAGAACGATTCTCTTGATCGTCCATCCCGCAGCCTCGGCCATCGCCGCGAAATCCCCCCCGACCGTGCAGTCGGTCGAACTGACGAGAACGAGACGGAAAGGGGATTGGGAATTGGAATGACCGGGATTAGGCACTTGATTGGCTCCAAGGATCTTGGCGTATCCGAGATTGCGCGTGACAATCGGCCATTCAGTTTAGATTCGCGCTCGTGCATAATCCAGCGCGCGAATCTCGCGGGACTTGTACGATGCTCGCACCGGAAGGAATCGAAGGCTTGACGCAATCAACAGACCAAGATCAAGACGCCGATCGGGACGGCGAGGCGACGCGACCGGCGCGCATCGAAGGCGATCCCCCGATTCGATTCCACGATATCCTCGCCTCGACGAACACCGAAGCCATGCGGCTGGGCGAATCGGGCGGCGATCACTTGACGGCAATCGTTACGCGATATCAGACCGCAGGGCGAGGTAAACTGGATGCCAGGTGGTTTATGCCCGCCGGCGAGGGCGCGTTGCTTAGTGTTCTCATGCGCCGGATGCCCCCGGGGGTTGAGTTCCCGACGCTCACACTGCGGGCGGGATGGGCGCTCGCGCAGATGCTGAGCCGCACGACAGGCGCCAAAGTCGACGTCAAGAAACCCAACGACTTGATGATCGGTGGAAAGAAGCTTGGGGGAATCCTGAGCGAAGCGCGATGGCGCGGAGAGGAAATGCTTTTCGCCGTGATCGGTGTCGGCATCAATGTGAACGTGAGCGAATTTCCGGCGGAGCTGCGCGATCGTTCAACGTCGCTTGCCATCGAAACGGGCCGCGAGCATGACGTCGAAGCCGTCAGCCTCGATGTTGTCAAATGCCTGCGGACGATGTGAGCCAAAGCGAAGTGTATGAGCGAAGCGGGCTACGTGAACCAAAACAAGCCGGCGGGGACTATTCGATCACCATGATGACGTCGCCCGGCAAAACCGGACGCTCGTTTTCGACGAACACCCGTTTGACCTTGCCGGTCATGTGCGCGCGGATCTCATTGAACATCTTCATATTCTCCAGGAGGGCCACGACGGTTTCGTCTTCTCTGACGTCGTCCCCGGCCTGAACGTATGGCGGTTTATCCGGCGCGGATTTGAGAAATATCGTCCCTGCCAGATGCGCGACGACGTTCGGCCCGCGAACGATCCGCATGGCCTGACCGACCTGAGTTAGGCAAAGAGCTTGGATATCATCCGGCATCGAGGACTTGCGAATCGTCCACTTGACGTTGCGCAGCGCTGCGGCGAACGCCATGAAATCGCTCTGGCGAATCTCATTCGACGCTTCGATGCGAGCGATGCAATCACGCATTGCCGAATTCAATCGCTCAAGCAAATCCGAATCGTCGGCATGCTCCTGAACGTCGGCCCAAAGCGTTTTGAAAATATTAGCCAATTGCTTCAACTCGGCGGCGAGCAGCGCACGCGGCTTGAGGCCCGAGACGGCCGTATCGCGCAGCTCTTCGATCAGCAACTTGCGGGCCTTGGGATCGGCGACGTTATCCGGAATCGTGAATTCGAGATCATGTTCATTGCGCCGGAATTCAAAGATACGCGAGCCCTCGACGGCCTCCAGAATGCGGTCGAGGATTGTGGGCAGAGCAGGCCCGTAAGCATCGATCGCCACGACTTCCTCGGCGAATA
>JAJFLK010000427.1 GCA_021772735.1 Candidatus Sumerlaeota bacterium
CCGTTTTTTCAGGTGTTCTTTACGTGGATGCACCGGAGGATCTATTTCCCGAAGTCTTGTCCGAGACAGGGGATTCATGGGCGATCTACGAGTAGGGTGGAGAGTTTATTGATCCGCCCTCGCGCTGAGCGCCAGCAGTACCTGGCCGCCGAAACCGAAGCGGCAGACCCCAGGTGTAGTTCGGGAAATCGGGCTTGACGAACTGGCCGGCCGAGACCGAAAGATCGGAGAGATAGAAAAGCACCGTGCCGATCGGGATCCGCACCGTCGCGTCCGCGCCAATGCCTCTCGCGCCGCTCACTTTTGCGCGGTCTTGACGGTCGCCTTGCGATCATCGTTACCGAAGGCAGAGTGCAGGGGGCCAGCCCATTCCATTCTTTGCGACGCCGGAGTCCTTCATCACGGGATAGGGTTTCAGGCCGGCGATCAAGGGCCCGTCCCCGGCTCGGGATCGAGAAACAGATTTACGTAACTGCGATGTATGAATCTTCTGTTGCGAGACCGTGCTGTGAACTCATCGAGAATGCCGCAATTGACCAGGCGCGCGACCAGGTTGTTGGCGGTCGGATAGGTCGTCCCGATCAGGCGTTGGACTTCATTCACCGAAATGATCGGGTGCAGGTAAAGGTGCTCGAGCACGCGATGGCCATTGCCGGCCGCCCGGCCCAGGTTCTCGGCGATCGTCTGGCGGTGATCCTCGCGCAAGCGAAGAATCCGACGGGCCGTCTCGGTCGCTTGTCCGCTCACGTCCACCACTCCGCGCAGAAAGAATGCGAGCCACGGTTCCCAGGCTCCGGTGTCGCGCACGGCCTGCAGGTGATCGTAGTAGGCCTGGCGGTGGCGCTTGAAGTAGTGCGAGAGGTAGAGGACCGGCTTGTGCAGTACCTCGCGCTCGCATAACAGGAACGTGATGAGCAGCCGCCCGACGCGTCCATTGCCATCAAGAAAGGGGTGGATGGTCTCGAATTGAGCGTGGACCATACCGATCTTGAGCAGCAGTGCAAGAGCGGTATCGGTGCGAATAAAGGACTCCAGCTCACCGAGATGCTGTGCGACTTCGTGCGGTGGCGGCGGGACGAAAGCAGCATCATTCAGCGCGCATCCTCTGGGACCGATCCAGTTCTGGGTTGTGCGCAATTCGCCCGGCGCGAGCTGCGAGCCGCGCCCTCCCCGCAGCAGCTCGGCGTGAATCTCTCGGATGAGCCTGACCGAAACGGGCAGTTCGGCCAGACGCCCCAGGCCGTGCTTCATCGCGCGGACGTAGTTCACGACCTCATCCACATCCTTGGGTTGGTCCGGCGAGAGGATCTCGGCTTCTGCCGCAAGCACGTCCTGCAACGAGCTTTGCGTCCCTTCGATCTGGCTTGAAAGCACGGCCTCTTTGCGGACATACATGAGCGCAAACAGGTCCGGATTGGGCAATGTCAGGATGGATCCATCAAGGCGCCCCAAGGCACGATCGGCCTCGGAGAGCAACGCTTGAAGCTCTCCGCTGATCTGGATGGGGGGGGAGGGCGGAAGCGCCGACGGGATGAAGGCTCGATACCCGAGGGACTGCGCGACGTATCGCCCTGACCTGAATGATCTTGCGGATTGGGATTGAGGAGTGTCCATAATGTGGCGTGCATTTAATATGGCAGATCAAAAGGCCCATAGTAAAGGCTATTTTTACTATGGGCTGAAGAAATCGCTATATTCAAGCTACTGTTAAATAAGCTGACTTCCGGGCTCCGATGCCCCATCTGTCTGCCTGGCACTCAGCGCCAGCAAGACCTGACCGCCGAAGTAGAACGGCAGGCCCCAGACGTAGTTCGGGAAATCGGGTTTTACGAATTGGCCCGCCGAGACCGAAAGATCGGAGAGATAGAAAAGCACGGCGCCGATGGGGATCAGCATCGTCGCGCCCGCGCCCCGCGACCCGAACGCCAGGACTACCATTAAGCTGATGACTGCCGTATAGACCCGGACGGGGATGATCATGTCGTCGGAGACATACGGGGCGAGCCATGTCATCGCGCCGAGCGAGACCCCCGCGACGACGACAAACGATCCGGCGACCCACGCCGGGCGGACCCCTCTGACTCCGAACGCGACGCAGTAGGCGACATGCGCCAGCAGAAAGCTGACGAGCCCGCAAAGAAAGAGCGGCTCCGAAGAGCCGATCAGGAACGCGTCGCCGAACCACGAGAGCACGAGCCCGACGAGCATGATGCGGCCGTAATTCCATCGCGCCGCGCCGACGCTGATCGCCGTCGCGATGAACGCGGTCGAGGCCGTGAGTTTGGCCACCGCGCCCGGCAGAGCCAAGCCCATGAGGTTACATATGACAAGCACCGTCGCGCCCGCGATCGTCACGCCGATCCAAAGTCTGGTTGATTTCGATAGATTCACGTTCGTCTCTCCGTCGGATTCAATGTTTGGGGCTTGCCGAATTGCGATTTGCTCGAGCGCGGGTATTCAACGATCGGCGGATAAGGATCGCCATGAACCTTGGGACTTTCAACTCATCTGAATCAGCTCGGGACTTCTCAATGTCTCCCGAGATTTCAATTCAGGGTCGATTCCCTTCCTGCGGCCTGTCGCCTTTTTCCTTTCTCCTTTTACGTTTGGCCTTGATACTTTCTCTCGATGTCGGATTCGCCCCTACAGTCCCCCGATGACCTGCGTCGTCTGTTCAACCTCGACGGGCGCGTGGCGGTCGTCATTGGAGGCGGCGGCGTTCTGGGCCGGGCGATCGCGCGCGGGCTCGGGCTGGCCGGAGCTTCGGTTGCCATTGCCGGGCGAACCGAGGCCAAGGCAACGGAGGCCGCCGAAGAATTGAAAGCGATGGGCATGCGAAGTTTGGCCGTGCGGGTGGATGCGCGCGACGCGAGCGATCTGGAGGCCTGTGCTGATGCTATCGAGGCCGAGCTGGGCCCGGTCGATGTGCTGGTCAATTGCGCCGGAGGAAACATCCCGGCCGCGACGACGGCCGCGACGACGGCGACCGATGCTGCGCCTCCCGGTCCGTCGTTTGGCGATCTCTCGGCCGAGGCTCTGCGCGAGGTCGTCGATCTCAACCTGTTCGGCGGGGCGATCCTCCCGAGTCAGGTATTCGGCGCGCGGATGGCCCGGCGCGGTGAGGGCGGCAGCATCATCAATATCTCTTCGATGGCGGCGGCGCGGCCTTTGACGCGCGTCGTCGGATACGGCGTGGCCAAGGCGGCCGTGGATAATTTCACCCGATGGCTGGCGGTTCATCTCGCGATGGATCAGGCCAATGGGGTGCGCGTCAACGCCATTGCGCCGGGATTTTTCATCACCGAGCAAAACCAGGATCTCCTGACGAACGGCGATGAGTTAACGGAACGCGGCGAGGCGATCATTGCGCACACGCCGATGGGCCGATTCGGCGAGCCAGATGAATTGATCGGCGCGGCGCTTTGGTTGGCGAGCGATGCCTCGGCGTTCGTGACCGGCGCGGTCATCCCGGTCGATGGCGGATTCTCGGCATACTCCGGGGTATAGGGTTTTGATTACCATCGTCATGGGCGTTGCGGGGTGCGGCAAGACGACCGTCGGGCGTCTGCTCGCCGCGCGCCTCGGCGTGCCGTTCCATGATGCGGATGATTTTCACTCCACTGCGAATCGGGAGAAGATGCGCCGGGGCGAGGCGTTGGACGATGCCGAACGCACACCCTGGCTCGAAGCCCTCGCCGCGCGGTTCGGCGCATGGGAAGAAGCGGGCGGCGCGGTTCTGGCATGCTCGGCGTTGAAGAGAAGTTATCGGCGGATTCTGCGCGGCAAAGGCACGGGAGAAGAAGCCCAGCGGACCGCCTCATCGGGCCCCCCGATCAGATTCATCTGGCTGCGCGGCGATAGAGAGTTGATCTTGCGTCGGATGGTTGCGCGGAGCGGGCATTTCATGCCGCCCAGTCTGATCGAGAGCCAATTCGCGACGCTCGAAGAACCGAGCGATGCATTGGCGGTCGGGATCGAACCGGACGCCGAGCAAATCGTGGATGATATTATCGCGAGGTTGCGTGCGTAACCCGGGCCGGCGAGGGGGGGGGGGGCGCGCCCCCCCGCCGCCCCC
>JAJFLK010000428.1 GCA_021772735.1 Candidatus Sumerlaeota bacterium
GCCTATTCCAAAGCGCCGAGGAAGGCGATCTCTTCGAGATCAGCTGGAGGAAGTTGAAAGGCTACGGAAGGCGCCGGATTCGAGCTGATTCGGTCCAGGCCGCGGCGGCAAAGGCTCCCGACATCATCGGTTACGGCAGCAGCGAAAAAGGCTTTGCCGACATGACGATGCTCGAAGCATTCACGCTTGCTCTCGAGCAAACGAATCGGGGGCACAAGTCGAAACGAGACTGGCTTTATTCCGTTGAGCGATTCATGCGATGGCTCGCCGAACATTATTCCCACTGTACGCATTGGGAGAAGCTTAGGTGGCCCATGCTTCGTGAATACCTCAGGACGTTTGCGGGAAAGAGCGCGACGACGAAGCGCTTGGCGTTCCAGCCGATCTGCCAAACTTCGGGATTCATGAGCCGAGAGTATGGTGGTCGAGACATAGCAACCAGGCTTGGGATTGGGGCGAAGTTGAAGCAGGCCCCAGCCGAAGTTTATCTGCCCGATGTAATCGACTTCCTTGACTTCGTTGGCGAAAGACGGCCCTGGCTTGAGGCCGGCGCGGCCCTTCAGGGCCTGGCCGGACTTCAGCTTCAAGAAGCTACGCGGCTGACTTGGGATCGAGTAGATCTGGATCACGGACTGATCGAGATCTCAGGCGAGGTCAAGAACGCGTATAGGCGACGGGTAATCCCTGTCGTCGGCCGGGTCATCGAAGCTCTGAGGCGCGCTCAATCGAGGAGACCTGAGAACTTGGCGAGCGGCGTTGTTGCGATTGAACAATCGGTCGTCATGACGCAGGCGGGGCTTCCCTACGGCGATTGGTGGCACAACTACAGCAAGGAGTTGACGCGGGAAATTCGGGCATGGAATCCGGCGCTGGGCTGGAAGCCGAAGGATCTGCGCAATTGCCTGCCAACGTATGCCGCCATGGAGGGACTGCTGAACGATGTGTGGGAACAATACCTCGGGCACGCTCCGCGAAGCGTAACCGCACGGCATTATATTCCGCGCCTCGCTTCGGTCAGTCTGGGCGAGGCCGAGGCTTTAGGGAAGCACTTGGATTTTTTCCGAAACCTTGTCCTCGAGCCGCTCGAAAGCTCAATTGATCGAAGGCCGCACGTGCAAATTTTGAACGGTTTTTGAATATGGGCCCAAAAACCATCTGACGTGTTCAAAATTTGCGGTCTGCGAAGAGACCTAAGTCGAAGAGTTAGAGTGGTAGGCGACCGGGGACTCGAACCCCGAACCAACTGATTAAGAGTCAGCTGCTCTGCCAAATTGAGCTAGTCGCCCATACCGGACGAGCCGCGCCGAGGCGAGTTCCGAATGCCGGAGAAACTCTTACGCGAGGCCGAAGCAGCGCATCTTAGGGCGAAAATTCCGCTCATTCAAGGCCTGAATGTTCGCGCTTTTTTCGCACTCTCGCCTCACCTCATCAACGCCTGAATCGAATCCCTCGTCCCTTATCGTTTGCGCGAGAGTCAATCGCTCACCCCCCGCCGCCTACGGCCGTTGGCAATGACTCGCAAGCGGGCGCCCGAGCCGCTATGGTGTTTCGCGTCATGTCTGATCCACGCAAAATCACCGTCGAGCTGCGCGGCGCGAAGTTTGAAGCTCTCGACTTCGGCGGCGGTGGATTGCCGCCCGTGATCTTCACACACGGCACCGGCCTCGAAGCTCATCTGTGGAAGCCGTACGCCGAAGCGCTGTCCGACAGGTTCCATTGCTATGCCCTCAACGCGCGCGGGCACGGCGGGTCTTCAAACGGATTTGAGAGCTTTGCGTGGGGAGAGATGGCGGCCGACCTCATCTCGTTTATCGATCACTTCAAGATCGCCCGCCCGGTTGCCATCGGCCATTCGATGGGCGCGGCTACGATCGTCCTGGCCGAGGGCCTGCGCCCTGGATCGATTGGTCGCGCGGTGCTCATCGACCCGATCATCTTGCAGCCGAGTTGGTACCAGGGCGAATGGACGACGAGGAACGACATGATGGCGGCCCGAACGCTCAAGCGCCGTCATACCTGGCCCTCGCATCAGGCAATGATCGAATCTTTCCGGGATCGAGCGCCTTTCGACACCTGGCAGCCGGAGTACCTCGAACTCTACGCTCACCACGGAACCGAACCTTCGGGCGCGGATTCCGCCATCAGATTGAAATGCACGCCGCAGACCGAATCGCGCTGCTATTTGGGTGGCCACCAGACCGATCCGGCTCCGGCCGTTGCAGGATTTACTCCCCCGACGATGCTGCTGCGCGGAGCCGCGGATACCGACACCCGCAGCCTGACCCTCTTTAAAGAGCTGGGCGAAACTTTCCCTGATGTCCGGACCGTCGAGATCAAAGGCGGGACTCATTTCGTCCCGATGGAACGGCCGGCCGATGTCCTCGGAGAGATCGACCGATTCATTGCCGAGAGTGTGAGCTCGAAATAACGAATTGGGACCGAGGCCGGATTCACAGTTTCGTGAAGCGACCCAAAACCCTCGACTCGCCCGGAAGGATTCGGGAGGACTCGATCTGCGATGGGCCATAAAACCAGACATGCCTTCGGCAAATTGCCCCGGCCGTTGCGGGTTCACATGGAGCTGGCGCGGCCTGCCGGCGTACCGATCGTCTGGAGCCACGTGCTCGCGGCGTGGGGCTTGTGCAATGGCGTAGTCGTGCCGACTCTCCTGATCGTCCTGGCGGCGATGACGCTTATCTGGCTCGGCGGCGCGTACCTGAACGACGCGATGGATGCGCCCATCGACGGCAAACGTCTCCGAGCCCGGCCGATTGTCCACGAAGAAATCAGCGTATTTTCAGTCTACGTCCTGGGATCTGCCTTTATCGGAGTCGGCCTCTTTCTCATGTGGCCCGAGGGGTGGGGCGCGTTTGGAATGAGCGCGCTGCTGGCCGCGCTGGCCGTGGGATACAACGTTTCTCATCTTCGGTTCAAGTGGAGCCCGCTCATCCTCGGCGGGTGCCGGGCGATGATTTATCTGACGGTTGCGATCGCCGCGACACGCCGCGTCGATACCCATCTGCTCGCCTGGGCGATGGCGCTGCTCGCATTTGAGACGGGCCGCGCCTTCGTATGCAATACGGCCGATCGCAATTGGCTTCGCCGCGCGCTGCCCGCCGTCCTTATGTTCATCCCCGCGCTCGCCTTCATTTTTCCTCTGCAGAATCCGACGCGATGGTTGCTGACCGGCGTCTTCGGGATTTGGACCCTCGCCGGGCTCATCACGTTCTTCACCCCCCGCTTCAATAACCCACGCGCCGGGCGCACGATCCTGACCT
>JAJFLK010000429.1 GCA_021772735.1 Candidatus Sumerlaeota bacterium
CCATCACGGCCCCGCCGGTCTCGCCCATGATCGTCCGCACGTCGCGGAAATCGACATTGATCAGACCCGGCATCGCGATCAGATCCGAGATGGCCCGGATGCCCTGAGCGAGGACATGGTTCGCCACATGGAAGGCTTCGGTCAGCGCCGTCTTTGGCCCGACCACTTCCATCAGCTTGTCGTTCAGGATGGTGATCATCGTATCGACACACTCGGAAAGCTTGCGCGATCCCTCATGCGCACGACGCATCCTCTGCATGCCCTCGAAAGTGAAGGGCTTGGTCACGATCGCGACGTTGAGGATGTTCATTGATCGCGCGATTTCGGCGATCACCGGAGCGGCGCCGGTGCCGGTTCCGCCGCCGAGGCCCGCCGTGATGAAGACCATGTCCGCGCCGGTCATGACGTCTCGAAGTTTCTCTTCGGCTTCGCGGGCAGCCTGCTCACCGATGCTGGGGATCGCCCCGGCGCCGCTGCCGCTGGTCAGGTTCTCGCCGATCTGAATTCGATTGGGAATTCGGGTCTCCTGCAGAGCCTGAAAATCCGTGTTGATGCCGTAAAACTCGACGCCCTCGAAACCCTGATCGATCATGCTCTGGACGGCATTGCAACCGCCGCCGCCGACGCCCAAAACCTTGATGACCGTCTGCAACGGCGTCTTACGCTCGAAATTCAATTTACTCACGGATGGACCCTCTTCTTGAACTGTCCCGGATTCCGAAGAACTGAAAAATTCTTCCGGCTCGGGCCTTCTGGGGCCGCCGTTTTCGCGCCATTCGTCGTATTCGGCAACTTTGACGCGGCGTCCCCGGCTCTCTTTGATCGTGGCATGGCTATCCATAGATATCAACGAACACCTCTTTGATTTTACGTATCAGCCAGTTTTGGCGCTGATAGCCGGGCCCCTCGTGGACGGCCCATTGAATAAGACCCACTCCGGTGGAGTAGATCGGGCTGCTGACGACCTCGGCCATGCCGCGCAACCCTTGCGGCATTCCGATCCGAGTCGGATACTCAAGCATCCGCTCGGCGACGGCCTCGATCCCATCGAGCAGCGATGTGCCGCCCGTCAGGACCGCTCCGGCATAGACCTGATCGCGGAAACCGGATCGGTCCACGACCTTCTTGACGGCCTCGAAAATCTCTTCGACACGCGCTTCGATCACTTCGGCCAGCTCGCGCCGCGGATACGAAACGCGTCGACCTCCTTTCAGCGGACTTGGTAAATCAATATATTCCTCGCCGTCGATGCTCAGCGGATTGGCATGGCCGAACTTTTTCTTCAGGTTCTCCGCATCGTGGGGCGAGCATCGCAGCATCGTCGAGACGTCCTGCGTGATTGCATCGCCTCCCAGCGCGATCTCGGCGGTGTATTGCAGCGTCCCCTGGCAGAAGATGGCCAGATCCGTCGTGCCACCGCCGATATCCACCATCACCACGCCCAGCTCGCGCTCGCGCTCAGAGAGGATCGCCAGCGACGAAGCAAGAGATTCGAGAACAATCTGCGACGTCTTCAGGCCGGCGCGCTTCACGCAGCGCGTCAAGTTGTTCGCCGCCGCGATCGAGCTCGTGATGACGTGCGCGCGAACTTCGAGCCGGGTGCCGTATAGCCCGATGGGGTTCTCGATTCCCGGATTGCCGTTGACCAGGAACTCGCGAATGACGTGATGCAGGACTTCCATATCGGCCGGCATCGAAAAACCCAGCGCCCGCTTGACGACGCCGTTGCAATCGCGCTCGTCGATCCCGACATTCGGATTGGTCACCTCGACCATTCCTTCGACATCGATTCCACTGATATGATCTCCAGCGATCCCGACGTAGATCTCCGACGGCGCGATGCGGGCCAGCTCATGGGCGATCTCGAAGGCCTCGGCGATGGCCGAAACCGTGTGATCGACATCGGTCACCTGACCGCGCCGCATGCCTTTCGAAGGGCTCGAACCCACACCCAGAATCGACAACGAGCCGCCCTCGTTAACCTCGGCGATGATGACGCAGATTTTGGTCGTCCCGATATCGATCGCGGTGATCGCCCGATTGCGCTTGCGCCCCAAGAGCCTGCCGCGAAGCCTCGATGCCCGCCGGCTCGGCTGGCGAGTGTGGCCATTCGTCGTGTAACCCGTCGTTCCCGCCAGCGCAAACGCAGGCAGGTTCCAGTTCGGCAGCCATCTGAGAGTCGGATTCATGAGTTTCATTTAGTAATAGACCGCCTGCGCGTCGAAGCGCAGATCCAGATATCGCGAGTCTTCAAGCGCATCGACCTCGTCAAGCAAAGTCGCAAGCAAGGCCAGCTTCTCTGCCGGATCGCCCTGGCCAAAACGAACCTCAAGACCCTTGCGCAACACGCCGATGACCTCATCGCTCGAATTCAAATGCCACTCGGCGAACCGTGCGCCCAGCTCGGGCTCGCTCTCGCGCAGGAATCGAATCGTCCACAGCGTCTCGTCGAGCATCGGCTGGCTGACATGCACTCCCGGCGCAAGCGAGGGGCCGCGCAGGCCGGTCAGCACGGGAACTCCGGCCCTGGCCACTTCGGCGACGCCCGCCTTGGCAAGCAGCACGCCTTCGGAATCGATCCAAAAAAGCCCGCCGGCATTGGCCGCGACCAGCGGCATGCGTTCTTCGATCTTGATTTGGAGCGTGCCGGGGAAATGCCTGCGCAGCAGCGCCGAGCGCACTCGCGGCAGCGCCTCGATGCGCAAACGCCACTGGCCCTTGCGCATCAGAAGGAGGTTATCCTCGCCGCCGGATCTAAGATTGGAGACGAGCTGCCGGATCTCGCCCTGAACGACTTCAGAAGCCTCGAAGATCTCGACATTTTCGATGGTGAAAAATTCTGACGCACGGATAAACCGGTCGGCGCGCAGGCCAAGCCAGGTGAGCCCGGATCCCATGCTGACGGCAACGATAATAAGAAGGGCAATACGACCGACTTGCCTCGCGCGATCGGCGAGGGTCGGGGTGGAAGCACGACGCGGACGTCGCTTGGCAGGGCGGGCCTTGCGTTTCATCGCGGCAACGGGGACAGGAACGGTTAAACTACGGGTAACTAGGGCAGGGTGGCGAATAAACGGCCGACTGCCGTAGTGCATATCCCTCGACGGTACCGAACGTATACGAATGCAAGCGCTAAATCAAGGCGTAATATGCGGCGCCGATTTGGAAAAAAAGGCGTGATCAGAAAATCTTCGCCACGTCGGCGAACAGCGCCTCGATCTCTTCATACTCTGCGCCATCCAGCGCCCAGCCCTGCCCGGCAAGCGCACCGGCGAACTGCTCGCGGCTGCGCGTCCCCGCGATCGCGACGGTCACGCCCGGCGTCGAAAGCACCCAGTTCAGAGCCACTCCGGCGATACTCGTCCCATGCGACTCGGCGAACCGCCCCAACAGTGCGACGCGCTTGCAGATCGCCGCAAAAGCCTCGCCCTGGTAATCGGGATGATCGCGGCGGCTATCGCCCTCGGCGAAGCTCTCCGCCCCGGTGTATTTCCCGGTGAGCAGTCCGCGAAAAAGCGGGGAATAACACACGACACCGACGCCGTGCCGGTGACACCAGGGGATCAGCTCGCTCGCGGCGCCGGGCCGCAGGATCGACAGCGCGGGCTGGAGCGAAGCGAGCCCGAACTCCGAAGCGGTGCCCGATACACCCCCTCCGCCGATCGCATTATCGCCCTGCCGACACCATTCCAACTGCTCGACCGAGAAATTCGAGACGCCATAGAATCGGATCTTGCCGGCATCGCGCAGAGCGGCGAGCGTCGCGATCATATCCTCGGTGACCGTCTGCGTCATAACCTCGCCCGGCAAGGGCCAGTGCGCCTGATACAGATCAATGCGGTCGGTCCGCAGGCGGCGCAGGCTATCATCGCACTCGATGCGGATCGAATCGGGCGAGAGATCGTTATACCCCCGAGTCGGCGGATCGCCCTGCAGGCGGACTCCGAACTTGGTCGCGAGGAAACATCCATCGCGCCGACCCTCGATGGCCTTGCCCAGCACGCGCTCGGCATGACCGAACCCATAGACCGGCGCGGTGTCGATGAAATTGGCGCCCTCGTCCAGCGCGAACTGAAAAGCCTCGCTCGTCGCGACGTCGTCCGTCCCGCCCCAGTTCGTGCCGCCGGCGGCCCAGCAGCCCAGGCCGATCGCCGAGACCTTCTCGCCTGTCTTGCCCAGCTCGCGGTATTCCATGTTCGCTCTCGCTCGCAGACCTGCTCTTTGTTGTGCCGGGGCAACCGGCATTACGAAGGCGCCCTTCATCGGACGTTCCCTCGGCGTGGCCTAAACGGGCGCCCCTACGCGCGGTCTCAGACCGCCTCAGTCCGCCTTGGCTGAATTCTCTCGCGGTGGGCCGGTTCGGAGGAACTTTGCCGCCATAGCTCGCATTCCAGAGGCCCCGTGAAAAGGACCTAGGTCCCAAACTTTGAGAAATCAACAACGGCGCGCTCGTGAGTCCCGGTGCTGATCGAGCCACGCGGCGAGAGCACTTCGATCTCGAACAGCAGCCGCCGCTTGTTGATCTCTTTGAGACGCGCCGTGATCGTGACCTCTTCGCCCGCATTTGCCGCGCCGCTGTGGCTGACGTTGACATGAGTCCCGACGGTTGTCTCCATGCCCTCCAAGTGTGGCTGCGCGCATTGCAGGCAGGTGGCTTCGATCAGGCCGACCATCGACGGCGTCGAGAGCACGGGCATCGGCAGATGCGGCGGCGCCATATCCTTGGTGACCTGGTATTGCTTTTCGAGTTCGATCCCGATTTCCAACGTCTCTTTCATCACGCTTCCCCATCCCTTGATTTTGTTGCGCCGCTGCGGATGACTGCTGCGGCAGGCCGATGATTGCGGCTGCTCTTGAACCCGAGACTCTACTCTTCGGCGGACCGATGCGCGAGCGTTGCGGCGAATGTCCCCGGCCTGTCAGTCTCACTCAGACTCAATCGGAAAGTTAATAAGCCCGTGGCCCTTCGTCATGATCTTGTATGGAATCTCTTCATAGGTGCCGGCCAGTTCGCCTCGCACATCGCGTAGATCGTCGGGCCTCCCTCCGAAGACCAAGACCCCGCCGCCGCCGCCCGCGCCCAGCGGAAAGGCCGTGCAACCCCGCCGCTCGGCTCCGTCGATGATCCCGCCCGCGCCTGCGACGTATTCGGGACACATCGCGGTGCGGACTTCCCGGTATCCGCGAATCGCCCCGGCGACTTCAACCCAATCCCGCGTGCGCAACCCCTCGGCGTATCGATACGCCAGCTCGATCAATCTCTTGTGCGCCCGGTAACCTTCGGGCGTTACAAGCGCGGCCATCCAGACCGAGTTCGTGTCCGTGCTCGCGCGGGTCAGGCCAGTGTGAAAGATCGCCATCCGGGACTCGATCTCGGCGTACGCGTCAGGGGAAACAAGCGTCCTGCGCACCGAGCTTCCATATGAAATCTCACTAGATTCGGGCGCGTTCGGAACACCTTGGGCACTTGGCTCGCCCGGCGCCGATGAATCCAAAGGTGGCCTCGGCACTCCCCAGGGGAACCAGACGTAATCGGTCACGCCGCCGAAGACGACGTTGCTCTGCTCCTGAGTCCCGGTCAGGCTGACGCCCATCTCCTGCTCCATGCGCGAGGCCATGGAGAGCAATTGGACCGGACCGAACGGCCGGCCGGCAAGTTCGTTGGCGAGAATGCAAACGCCCGTCGCCGCCGTCGCCGATCCCCCCAGCCCGGCGGATTCGATCCCCGGCCGGACGTTATGAAGCACGAACTGCACGCCGGAGAGGCCGAACAGCTCGACGATTTTGAGCAGCCAATTCTCGGCCGTGGGCAGCACCTCGCCGGGCCGGGCCGAGACCTCCGTATCGTAATCGACCGACCGGACCGATATCCGCCCCGGCTCGAACGGCAGGGCGTCAATTTGCGTCCCGGTATCGATCGTGATCGCGACGGTGCGCGGCAGACCGCTTGACCAGGGCATGGCGGGATCAGCCGGGTCGACATCGGAGATCGGCGGCAGTTTCCAGAACGCCTGCTGGACCTCACGCAGATCGATGCTCGACCCCGGCCCGTCAATCCGATTGTATGCCAGCACGCCGGGCGGAGCCCCTCGCAGGGCGGCAGCTTCGAGCATGTCATGAAGGGGGGGAGTCAATATCGTCGTCCTTATTCACAACAGCGGAAACTATCGACGCACGCTCTATCAAACCGACCATCGATGGCGTGGAGCACGCGGGCATAGGCAGATGCGGCAGCGCCATATCCTTGGTGACGTGGTATTGCTTTTCGAGTTCGATCCCGATTTCCAACGTCTCTTTCATCACGCTCCCCCATGCCTTGTTTTGATTGCGCCGCGCCGGGTGATTGGCG
>JAJFLK010000430.1 GCA_021772735.1 Candidatus Sumerlaeota bacterium
CGCGCTCGGAGATGCGGTCAAAGGCGTGACCGGATCGCTGGGTTCGCGCGGCGGCGGCGCGTCCGACTCCAGCCCCGTGCCCAAAGTAGACGAGACGTCTAAGACCAAAGACGCCCCGGGCGTGGGTAAAAAGGGCGGCAAGTGAACGCGGCGCGAATCAACGAAACGCAAATAGATTTTCTATCGATATAAGGACGCCGCTACAACGAAGCCAAGCGCCGGCCCGATTACTCGCCGCCGTCGCCTTCGCCGCGAATCTCGCGGAAGGGCACGGAGAACTGGACCGGCGGCGGCACGGCGATCGGCGTGCCGAGGATGGATTCGACGACCGCGTGCGCCGTCTGCCGTCCGTGCTCGTAGGCGTCATTGACGGTATCGGTCACGTCAAGCGCTCCGGTGTCGGGCTCGATGTCCGTGCCGCGTTTCATGAAGAGCGTTTGAGTGGGGTAGGCGAACTCCACGCCCAGGCGGCCGGCAAGGCGGACGATATCGACGGCGAGCCGGTGGCGCTCACGCAGTTCCGTGCCCCAATCCGGAACCTGGAAAAAGATATAGACCAGAACATCGAGCGAGTGCGCGCCGAACGCGTTGAAGTAGACGTGGTAGTAATCCTTGCGGGTCCAGGGGTGAATCCGGACCAGCTCGCGGATGCCCTCACAGAAGGCCTCGATCTTATCGGGCGGGGTGTCATACGAGATATTGAGCATCGTTTTCCAGCGGCGGTATGTGCGCACGCCGAGGTTATCGACCTCGGCCTTGATGAGGTTCGAGTTTGGGACGGTGATGACGGAGTTATAGAAGGTGCGGACGCGGGTCGAGCGGAAACCAACTTCCTCGACCGTTCCCTCGGCACCGCCCTGTATGACGATCCAATCGCCGACGTGGAACGGGCGATCCAGGATGACCGTCAGAGAGCCGAACAAATTGGAGACCGTATCCTGAGCGGCCAGGGCGAAAGCGAGGCCGCCCAGACCGAGGCCGGTCAGCAGGCCGGAGATGGGAATGTGCGCGACATCGGCGACGAACACAACGCCGAAGGCGACGATGAAAATCTTGAGCGACTTGCACAGGAGCGGGACGAGAAGATCGTCGAACTTGCCGTCGGTTTTTTTGGCACGGTCGGTGAGGACGGCCGAGAGCACATCGACGAGACGATAAAACCCCCAGACGGCCGAAGCGGCGGCGACGAACTGGATGGCGACGTAGAGTACGTCGAGAACATTGGCCGGGAGGCCGAGCCAGCCGAGCCCCATGCGCCAGACCAGCGCCATCGCGAGCAATCCGAAGGGCCGCAAGGCCTGGCGGATGATATCGCGATCCATGTGCTGGACGTGTTGCTTGAATCGGTCTGCGATGATGCCCAGCAGGATGGCAGCGATGACTCGATCCACGACGACGCCAATGAAAACGAGGATCAGCAGGCCGATCCATTGCCAGAACTCGAGAATGAAAGATGAGCGCAGCGCCGAAGGCATCTTCGAGCGAATCCACATTGATGGCGAAAGCATTGAGGTCGAGGCGGTGACGCCTTCGACGCGTTTCTTGTCTTCGAGCGAGCGGAACAGGGCGTCGATTCCGGCGATGGTCTCGGCCGTGAACAGCCATCGGCCGAACTTGTCCGGCGCGATCGCGATCTCGCCTTCGGGGCGCCTCTCGAATACGAAAGCCCCGCTGTCGGGATCGTCCGGTATCGTGTCGTAATCGACATAGATGATGCGATCGATCGTTTCCTTGAGCGTGACGACTAGCTTGGGGCCCTCAATTTTGCGTCGGGCAGAAGAGAGTTCGGACAGATCGAGGCATGCGATGGCATCGGCCATGCGGGATTTATCTCCCTGGCCCGCGTCGTACATCGCCTCGAGGAAAGTTCTCATGGTTGCCCGCGCCGAACGCTGTGCCGAAGGAACCGGCGCGGGCGTCGCGGTCGGGACGGGAGTTTCGGTCTCGGGCGCGGTTTCAACCTGTGCGATGAGCGTTACCGGGCCCATCGCAAGAAAAAGAAGAATCAACGCGCGCGCGGCGAGCCGAGCCGAAGAGGCTGTGCGATTTCGCATCATCTTGAACAAACCCATCCTGTCGCTAATGGAGGTGCGTCCCGTGGCGACGCCTGTCGAACGTGTCTGGCGCAGCCGGCGCCACTCGCGGGTGAGTGTCGCGATGGATTGCAATGCTTTCAATGAAAAATGGGACGGGCGCGCTTCGAGGTTGTTACGGGCGCGAAGCAGACAGGCCACCGCCGGGCGAGGCGGGTTGCCGCACCCTTGTTGTAGGATTGCAAGAAATTCGCGCGCGTAGACAAACCCTTTTGACCTCGGTTCGATCCAATCAGAGGGGAACAACCTCTCCCGAAGATAGCTGCGCCCTAAAGGAAAGAATTTTTGCGGGAGTTGCTCAAATCAGGCATAAAGCCTGTGTTCTCAATCGAACACAGACTCAGGCAAGAAACGCTTCGGGCATGATTCCAAGGTTGCCTGGTTGCAGGGACTCTGATAGAGTCTCTAGTTCGGAGAGTAAGCGGCGGTGTAGATACCGCCCGGATGCTCCGTATCCCGGCACGGAGGCGGGGCCGGGATGCAATGAGGGAAAAAGGGATATCAATTCCGACGAACCCGGTCCC
>JAJFLK010000044.1 GCA_021772735.1 Candidatus Sumerlaeota bacterium
CGAGCCGCGACCTCGCCGATTCGTTCTCACAGATCGACGTCAAGGAGGTCCAAAGCGGCGGACCCGACAAAGACGGCATCCCTGTATTGGTCGATCCCGAGTTTGCCCCGGCCGGCGAAGCGGGCTACCTGAATCCAGGAGATCAGGTCATTGGCGTCGAGATCGACGGGAAATCCCGGGCATATCCGCTCCGAATCCTGATCTGGCACGAGAACGCGAACGACACACTTGGCGGCCGGCCCATCGCCGTGACGTATTGCCCGCTGTGTAATTCCGCGATCGTTTTCGATCGTGATATCGGCGGGCAGATTCGCGAATTCGGGATCAGCGGACGGCTCTACCGATCCAACGTGCTGATGTATGACCGTCAGCGAGAGACGAAAGACGAGAGCCTCTGGAGCCAACTTCAGATGCGCGCCGTCGTCGGCCCCGGAGCCGAACAGGGCCTGGAGATGAAAGTGCTGCCGAGCGAGCTGACGACATGGGCGGACTGGCGAGCGCGATATCCGCAAACAACCGTCCTCACGGAGAGCACGGGACACCGGCGCAACTACTCGCGAAATCCATACGCCGATTACTTCAAGAACGATCGAATCGGTTACGGAACGCATGGGCCATCGAAGCGCCGGCCGGACGTGAAGAACAAAGATATGGTCGCCATTGTCGAAGCCGGCGGGGAACGACGAGCTTACGTCATCAAGGACGTCGCAAAGGCTGCGGGAGCAGAGGGGTGGATCCGCGACGAACTCGGTGCCATCCCGATCCGGATCGTCTATATCGAGGCCGCGGACTCGCTGCGCGTTGAGTTTGACGGCGAGACCAACGGGACCGATCTGCCCAAGATCAGAACCGCTTACAGTTTCTGGTTTGCGTGGGAAGACCTGAGCCCCGGGACCGATCTCTGGGAGCCGGAGTGATGGTCTTTAGAGAGATCGATGCTGAACAGCTTCGACTTTCGGCGTCTGATATGTTTCATTGCCGTTCGCATCAATGATCGATCGACATCGAACGATTCCGGTCATGGGAGTCAGAGCATGAGTGACGCAGGCGCTACAGAAACACAGCCAATAATTCGACATCTTCTGGCGACACTCGCATATCGCGCGACGCGCGTGCTCAAAGACGCGCCCGAAGAATTCGCCGGTTTCTCAGCAGGCGAAGACGTCATGACACCGCGTGCAATGCTCGCCCATGTTTCAATGATTCTGAGCTTCGCCGATGCTCAACTGTTCGGCTCCGATTTCGAGCGATTCGGCCCGGCCCCGACCTGGGAAGCGGAGGTCGAACGATTCTACGCAACGCTGAAGACATTCGACGATCACTTCGCGTCGGGAACGCCGAACGACGAAGCCAAGCTTTTGAGAATGCTTCAGGGCCCTCTGCTCGACGCCTTCACGCACGTCGGCCAATTGGCGATGCTTCGGCGTCTCTCCGGCGCGCCGGTCTGCAAAGATCACTACATCAAGGCCGAGATCGAGATAGGCCGCGTCGGAAGCGACCAGGCCGCGCCGGCGTGATGAACGCGATTGCCATCATTCGGGATTGCGAGATCGAAAGCGCCGTTCTCATGGAACGCGCTCAAGCAACCAAGTTCAATCGTGGGCGCCGTCGTGCTCGCAGCCGGTGAACTCTTTGACTGTAATGTGCTCGGGCAGTCCGAGTTCAGAGACCCAGCCCTCACGCGAGGTGTAATAGGCATGGGCGACGCGCCGCTTGAGATCGCGGAAGATGCGCTGCCCCCGCGCCAGCTCTCCATCCAGCTCCCCGTGCTCGTCGCTGATCTCCGATAGAATCTCGCCTCGCTGCTCTTCGCTCGCCGAATCCACGCCCGCGCCGAACCGATCTTTTGAACGTGCATCGAGCCAATCGAGTCCGCGCGTAAAGGCGCGTTGCTCGGCGCCACGAGCCTCGGAAAGCAACAGATCGATGCACTCGTGGCACCGCGCATCGAGGGCCCCGGGAGATTCGGTGCGCGGGATGATCGTCTCGGCCAGGGCGGCCAGAATGTCGGCCTGGGCCTCGCTCAGCAAGATCGGCTTCCAGGCGGCCGCACCCGGCTCGGCGGCTTTGACCACCGCGTTGCCGTCTTCATCCAGAGCGAAAAGCCAACCGCCCGGAGCAGCCGTTGCCGCAGCGGCTCCCGCAGCCAAACCAAGAATCCGCCGCCGAGTGATCTTTCCCGCATTCGATTCCATCTGTTCTCTCCCCTGCCCGATTAGCCCAGATTCCCGCGTTTCATTTCATCGACCAGGTAATCGCACGCGCGCACGGTCAGCGCCATCATCGTCAGTGTCGGGTTCTGACATCCGATCGATACGAACGCGCCGCCATCCATGACGAAAACGTTCTTCACATCGTGCGATTGATTGAACGAATTCAGCACGGAAGTCTTCGGATCGTTGCCCATCCGCGCGGTGCCGCATTCATGAATCGCGAAACCGGGCGGCGGGCGATACGAATTCGTGTGAGTGATCTCCGCGCCGGCGGCTTCGAGCATCTCGCGGCCCGTCACGAGGATGTCCTCGGCCATCGCGGCCTCGTTGTCGCCCTGCT
This sequence comes from Candidatus Sumerlaeota bacterium, assembly GCA_021772735.1. Taxonomy (GTDB): domain Bacteria; phylum Sumerlaeota; class Sumerlaeia; order MVZB01; family JAJFLK01; genus JAJFLK01. The sequence goes on from JAJFLK010000044.1 coordinate 2,554, forward strand.
TGCAATCGATGTGCAGCACAGGGATATCCCAGGCGTCGCGCTTGTCGTCGTCGAGGCGGCAGTGATTCTCGAACTTGGGAAGCATCTCGCCGAACCCGCCAAGCATGAACGGCGTCTCTTCGTGATCGCGCACGGCTTGCTTGTATCGCTTGCCGAAGCCGGGGATCGTCGCCGCATGCTCGGCGATCTGCACCGACTCGCCGCCCTGGAAGCCATAACCCCGGATGAACTTGCCGTGTTTCTCTTTAAGATTCTGGAAGCGCGGAATGTAAATGCCGTTCGGCCGGACGCCTCCATCCATCTTCATGCCCGAAGGCCGGCCGCGAAATCGAGCCC
>JAJFLK010000431.1 GCA_021772735.1 Candidatus Sumerlaeota bacterium
TCAGAGCCTCGTGGGGGCGGTGCTCGAAGCACGCCGGCATGCGCAGATCGGGAAATTCTACGGAGCGCTGCACGGCGTGCAGGGAATCCTCTCGGAGAACATCATCGACCTCTCGCGCGAACCGGCCGCAAACCTGGAGCGAATCGCGCAAACGCCCTCTGCGGCGCTTGGGTCGGTCAGAATGAGGCCGACCGAGGATCAATGCCGCGAAACAATACGAATTCTGAAGAAGCTTGAGGTTCGATATTTCTTCTACATCGGCGGAAACGACACGGCCGAGACAGCTCGAATCGTCGACCGGCTGGCAAAGAGAGAAAAATATCCGCTCGACGTCTTCCACATTCCCAAGACGATCGACAACGATCTGAAGGGCTCGGATCACACGCCCGGATACGGCTCCGCCGCGCGGTTCGTCGCCGAGGCGGTCATGGGCATCGAGATGGATAATCGATCCCTGCCGGGGATCAACATCGTGATCGTCATGGGGCGCAATGCGGGATTCCTGACCGCGGCCTCATCGCTGGGCCGAGCGCGTGAAGACAGCGGCCCGCACCTGGTCTACGTGCCCGAACGGGCGTTCATCCGTGAGAAGTTTATCGAGGACGTAAGGCGGGTCATGGATCGCTGGGGTCGTTGCGTTGTCGCCGCGAGCGAAGGCCTGACCGATCCGAGCGGAAGATTGGTCTCGACGCTCAGCGCGCGACGCGCGGTCGATGACTTCGGCAACGTGCAGCTCTCGGGGACGGGGAAGCTGGGTGATTATCTCTCCGATGCGCTTAAGGAAGGACTGCCCGATGCGCCCCGAGTGCGCGCCGATACGCTTGGGTACTTGCAGCGTTCGTTCGCTGGAGTCGTAAGCGAGACCGACGCGCGCGAGGCACGCGAGGTCGGACGCCGTGCGGTACAATGGGCAGTCCAGGGGCATCGGAGCACGTCGGTCGCGATCCTGCGCGCGCCCGGCTCGCGGTACAAGGCGAGCTACGGCCCGGTGGATCTTAAGACGGTGGCGCGATACGCCCGGCCGATGCCGGCGTCTTTCATCAACCGCGCGGGCAACAACACAACGAAGAAATTTCTGGATTACGCCCGACCTCTGATCGGAAAGCTACCCACGGTCGCTTTCCTCAAGGCAAGCAAGATCAAACCTTAAGTGCTATATCGATCGGCTGAAAGTAAAGCGGGTTAAAACGACGACGAGTCCGACACGAGCCTGACCGGAAGCTCCGGATGGGGTGCCTGCTCTTGAGAATGAGGGACATGGCGGCCCGAAGCCTGCGTCACACGGACGTCCGGGCGCCGTGGCCCATATTCCGATGCGATCCGGCGCTCGGCCTCGCGGACGGCGGCGTCGAGTTTGCCGGGGCAATCGACGCCACCCAGAGGATGGAATCCGTTGACGCCGTCCCACTCGCGGTGGCCGCGAACAATAAGAGACCGGCCTTGATATTCAGTAATCAGGGCACAGAGTTCGGCAATGGATTCGCGCATGGCACGAGGCGGGCGCTGACGGTGAAAGGTGCCGAGCCCGCAAATGCCGAGATTGCCTCGATTATTGAGCCCCGTCGGCGTCGAGCCGACGTGCGTGCCCAAGTAAGTCGCTTCCCGGCCTTCCCAAACAGCCCCTTCCCGATCGACGAAGAAGTGATAACCGACATCCGCGGCGCGCAGGCGCCCCTGGGCCGAAGTGTGCCCGGTGAAAATATTGCGGATCATGTGAGCGGGATGTTCCGAGGGGACTCCCTCGGCGTGATGAATTGTCAGGAACTGCACGGGACCAAGCGATTTCCAAACGCGCCGGCCGCTGCGAATCGGACGATATCGGCTCGAAGCGCCCGCCCACGCGCGCCGAGGCTGAAATCTCCCCTCACCCAATCGAGACGTTAAGAACTGCGCCAGGCTCATCCGCTCCCTGGGCGCGGAAAAGCGCATAACGGTGCCGTTCGAATCGCGGACTCGCTCTTTTAGTTTGCTTGCCCGCTTGACCGGATGCGCCGCCGCCGGCGCGCTTGGAATCAGCGTCATCACGAAGACGGCAAATGCCGCCGAGCGAATCCCGCCGAGAAACGAGGCGCGAAGGAGAAATAGTCTTCTCGGCCGATGCATAGATACGGAAACCAATCCCGGCGATCAGGACAGCAAGTCAACGCAATGCTGCCGACCGCCAGCGCGGTGAAGTCATGCCCAGAGGGCGATTCAAACTACTTATCGGCCGGGACCGACCAAGCCGTGAGCCGAGGCCCCCGCAGTAAGCCGAACCATGCCTGGCTCGCTATCGTGCCTCGCTATCAATGAGACGAATTGCGTAAGATGGAGCCTGACGCTCGGATCGGGGCGGTGGTATTTCCATCGACCTGCGTCCTGGCACATCAACCCGAAGCACCAAGGTGACAAACCTTGGGATTCACAGTCAAGGACCGCGCGTTGATTCGATCTCAAGGCGATATCAAGGGAGCGGGATCCCGGCGCGGCTTGCGAAACCGGCCGCTGCTTATCGCCGCCGCTGCGGGCTCCGTGCTCGTGCTGTGCGCGCTGGCGTTCACGGGGCTTTGGTTTGTCGCCCGGCTGATGAGCATCAGCGAGCTGAGCGCGACGGTTCGCGATGAATATCGCCTGACGAATACTGAATTCCCATTCTCCTCTCCGGGGCCCGACGTGCGACCCGCCGAGGATCGCATCGATGCTTACCTCGCCTGTCGAGACGCGCTCATGGATACAATCACGCCCAAACTTGAAGCCCTCACCGGACGCGTCCTGGATACGGGCCGAATTCAGAGCGTGGATTCCTTTCTCTCCATGGGCGACCTCTATCGTTTCGTCGATGCTTCTACCACCGCGCACTTGGCGGCGTTGCGCGCAAACGAGTTGAGTGCGGACGAATATCTGTGGCTCCACGGCAGCGTCATTCATGTGCTCATCGGCACGCCCGGGCCCGGCAAAGCTGATGCGGCCGACCCCAGGCGCGCGGTCATCGAGCGCGTTGCAACGCAAATGGAAGAGCTCGGACGAGGCGATAAGGCCGAAGGCAACCGATTCTCGATCGACTCCTTGCGCTCGGATCTCGAAAAAACTTATGCGGCGCGCAATCCGCCAAAGCTCGACATCGCCAAATTTGAAGTCCGGTCTAAACTGGGATCGCTGCTCGACATCCTCGCAATCGATCCGGCGTTTGCCGAATCCCTGAGACCAAACTCGACGGAAACGCCATGACCGCTTACGCCGCAAATGCAGGTAGAAGACGATCAGCGGGCGATGACGCGCACGCGGCGAAGCCGCCGATCACGTCGA
>JAJFLK010000432.1 GCA_021772735.1 Candidatus Sumerlaeota bacterium
GAGCTGGTCTGAAACGACGGGTAAGAAGTCAGCGGCAGACCAAGGACAAGCGTCTTCACTCCGATGTAAACCGCCAGGGCCGATCCGCCCGCGACAAATGGCGAGAGACCGATCAGAAGTTCCTTTGTGCCCGCATCGGGCCGGCGATTGCGAAGCAGCCAGATAAGCTCGAAGGCGCCCATCGCCGCCAGGATCACGGCCCCCGTCGCGCGTGTCATGGAGAACAGCACGGCCCACGCCACGGCCGCCCGATACCGGCGCTCAACAAGCGCCAGGATAAACGCCACGCCGAACGCCACGTGGGGCACGGCGGTCAGGTATTGAGCTGTATAACTGATGAATAAAGGTTGAACGAACAGGCATCCCGCCGCAGCCACCCCGAGCCATTCGGCGCCGAATCGCCCGCGGATCCGTCCAAGAAGACGAACCGCCAGGCCGTGAGTCGCCGAGAGGGCAACGGCGCCACACACCCAGATCATCAAGTGCGCGGCGACGTTGCTTTGTCCGAAGACCCGCCAGAACAAACCCACAATATAACAGATGATGAGCGGATGGCCGGTGTCATCGTGCAAAAAAGGAAAGTCGGGATAGCTTGAGAATTCGGCGGTCGCCGGTCCCATGTATCCGATGGAATCGCCCAGGAAGCCATCGTTGAGCCTCGTGTTAAGAACAGCGGCAATGCACGCGAAATAGATGAAGAAGAGCGCCAGGCGTCGCTTGCTCTCCTCCGTCATCATATTCTCCGTCTCGCGTTGCTTCTTGCTTGGATGAATATCAATCCGTCTACGGCAGCTTCGTGCCGCGCACTTGCATCTGGAGCGAGAAGACCCTGGAGCGCGCGGTGATGAAAAGCGTCATGCCATCCGGGCCGCCGATGGTGACGTTCGACGGCGTGAGCGGAGTCTCGATCGTCCCCAGCACTTCGCCCGCCGGGCTGTATACGGTTACCACCTTGCTGGTCAGATAGAGATTGCCGTGCTCATCGAGCGTCACGCCGTCCGAAGCCTGCGCCGCGAACTCGCGCTGGCCCGTCAGAGCGCCGTCCTCGGTGATATCGTAAGCGAAGGTTTTGCCGCCGCCGTGATCGGCGATGTAAAGCGTTTTGCCGTCGGGCGTCCCGATCAGGCCATTGGGCCGCACAAGGTCATCGACGACGCGCACGACTTCGCTGCGGTCCGGGCGAATGTAATAGACGTGTTCGCCATCCTGGGGCAGCTCGCGGTTCCGGGCATAATTCGGATCGGTGAAATAGATGCCGCCGGCCGGATCGATCCAAACATCGTTCGGGCTATTGAACGGCGCGCCGGCGTATTGGTCGGCCAGGACGGTCACGTTGCCCTCGGGGTCGATCGAGGTGACGCGGGCGTTGCCCATCTCGCAGGCGATCAGGTTGCCGCCGGCATCGAACATAAGCCCATTGGCCTGGCCCGATTTCTCGCGAAAAGTCTTCAGCTCTCCGGCGGCAGTCCAGATGTTGATCCGCCCGTTGGGGATGTCGGTGAAATACAGATTGCCCTCGCCGTCGTCGGCCGGTCCCTCGACAAAGAAAAACCCTCCGGCGACTTCAATTATCTCGGCGCCGGGTGCGATGAGGTCGTCGAGCCCGCCTGCGGTAGCCCGCCCTGCGATCGCCAGGCAACCGACGGCCATCGCCACGACGGCCCACTTTTTCAGAATTGCATTTTTCAATTTCATTGATCTCCCTTGGTTCCACTTGTTCAATTTCGCTTCCTCCGTATCCGTTTGTCGTTGAGTCCTTGTCGCCGAGTTATTCGCTCGAATCGTCACCATCGGTCGCGGGTCGCGCCGCGCGAGGCGTCAGGATCGAGCGTGGACAATGACAGAGAAAGGGGAAAGAAGGAATCGGCGAATCGACGCAAACGGGGCGGGGAGGCAGCCATGATGCTCCCACAAGGTTTTCCCTTTCAACTGTCGCCCTTTTCGTTTTACCTTTTACCAGCGGGTTGCTGATCCCAAAATTTTTGGCGGAGCGCGGCGAGGCCGGATGAATCGGAGCCGGAACAATGACGGCATCAAGACCCAGGACGCTGAGGCAATTGAGGCGTGAATGCAGGCGAGCCTTGTATCGTGGGGTTGCTCCACGGTGGGGCGGAACGCGTGGAGCCCTGCGCGCCGCGATCCGCCGGGCGCTGCGGACTATGATCCGGGGGGCTGGGCGCACCTCAGGAACCATCCGCGTCAACGTCGCCTGGATGCTGCGCATCCTCAGCGACGCCCGCTTTGCCGCGCTGGTCGCCGGGGCGATCGTGGCTGGGTTCAGCGCCGGCCCGGTGTGGGCGAGCCCAGTGATCGAGCTCACGGACATCACAGCCGGCGCGGGAGGCTTCGCGATCGACGGCGCGGGGGAATTTGACATATCGGGCTCCAGCGTTTCGGGAGCGGGCGATGTGAACGGGGATGGCTTGGCAGACCTTATCGTCGGTGCGTATGCCGCTGATCCAAACGGGTTGCAATCGGGCAGCAGCTATGTGGTCTGGGGGAAGGCCAACGGCGCGCGTGTTCAGCTCTCGGACATCGAAGCGGGCACCGGTGGATTCGAAATCAGCGGCGAATCGCCCTATGACTTTGTGGGCTGTAGTGTATCGAGAGCGGGCGATGTCAATGGGGATGGTCTGGCCGACCTGATCGTCGGGGCCTGCCTGTACTCGTACACGGGCGACCCAATCTTCAGGGGCCGCAGTTACGTTGTCTTCGGCAAGGCGGATACAACGCGGGTTCAGCTCTCCGATATCGCGGCCGGCACCGGCGGTGGTTTCGTGATCGACGGCGAAGCGGCCAATGACTACTCAGGTTCCAGCGTTTCGGGGGCGGGTGATGTGAATGGGGACGGCCTGGCAGACCTGATCGTTGGGGCCGAAGGCGCCGATCCAAACGGGGATTATTCAGGCCGCGGTTACGTTGTCTTCGGCCGAGCGGAGACAACGCCTATCCAACTTTCGGACATCACGGTCGGGACCGTCGGCGGCTTCGCGATCGACGGCGAAGCGGCCGATGACTACTCAGGATCCAGCGTATCGGGAGCGGGCGATGTCAATGGGGATGGTCTGGCCGA
>JAJFLK010000433.1 GCA_021772735.1 Candidatus Sumerlaeota bacterium
GAGTTCCGGCCTGGACGAGCGGCAGATAGATCGTATCCATGACGGTCTCGGCGCCGGCCGTGGACTCGAAAGGTTTGCCGACATTCGGGTAATACGCGCCGGCGGGGATTGAGGCGACCGCCGTGGATCCATCGACGTGAACGAAGAAACGGCCCACGGGTGCGGGGTCCAGACGGAAGTTGCCCATGTTGTCGGTCATTGCGAAAATCGTGGATTCCGCGCCGTCCACGCTGATCGTCACGCCTTCGAGAGGAACATTGACCGTGCCGCTGCCCATCGCTGCCGGGACGAGCTCGGAAGCGAAGATGCGGCCGGCGACGACCGTGCCCGGGAGCGTCGTGATGCCGAGTGTTTCGAAGTCGATGAAGCCCGATCCGCCGGGTTCGCCGTCCGAGTCGATGTCCACGGCACGGCCCGAGGCGTCTCCCAACATCGAGCCATCGAGTGTGACGCGGACTACCGCGCGCTCGGGGAGAGGCTGGTCATAGAAGAGCGTAACCGTCGTTTGATTGGGCGAAAGATGATACCGCGCCGATTGCAACTGGCCCCCGAACTCTACGGAGATCGAACCGGGGTTGACCGTCGCGGGGTCGAGCGGCCCGCTGAATCGGATAATCGTCTCGCGCTCTAACGCCACGCCGATCTCGCCGTGGGCCGGAGAACTTTCCACAAAGGAGATGCCGGGAACGTCGAGGAAGCCGATGATGGAGATCAAATCGGCCACGTCCACATCGCCATCGGCATTGAGATCGGCATCGCCGAGCTGAGGGGCCGTCAGCGTCGTAAGGCCGACAATGTGGTCCTGAAGCAGCGCTGTGTCACTATTGTCGACCACGCCGCTCTGATCGATATCGCCGTTGACGGCCCACCCTTTAGACGTCAGCGAGAGACAGAGAAAAAAGGCGAGAGCGAAAACTGTGGCCGAGATTCTTGTCGAATTGGGCATAGTCATCTCCGGTTCGGGTCTTGACAATTCTGGGGGGTCCCGCACAACGCAAGAGATTCGGAGCGTGAAACCAAACGCACCACCCTGCACGCCCAGCAACCGAAAGCGGACGCTCCGATATGTACGGGAGATTACAAAACCGCTTGCCGATTATTCTCGGCCGGGACCGAGAAGATCAAGAGAAATCTGATAGGCGACGCGCGCATGGGCTTCAGTTCCCCGGCGAGTTCAGCCGCAACGAACAACGCTCGTCCACGCAAAAGGAAGGATGCCGTCGGTGGAGTCCCAGCAATTCAACGGCGATCGGCTGATACGGTTCTGCGCAGAAATATTGGCAGCGTTCTTTGGGCACCCTACCAAGTGAGGTCCACATACCCATCGATGTAAGTACAATGTAAGTAGCCACATCCCCTCCGGCCTATGTCCAGCCTCCGTGCAGCTTTAGGCACAAGGGCTATACTTACATCAAAGGATCGAGCGGTGTTGGGGTTGTTGAGTTTAGGGGGGGGTGGAGTGGTGCCGGGAGTGTGAATCGAACACACGACACATGGATTTTCAGCGGCGTGCTCTATGGCTGTAAGTGAAATGGATTCAATGATGGAGTGTTGGCGATGTAAGTAGAATGTAAAGGGTTGGGCGGCTTGGGCATGTCCCTGACTGCCAGCATCAAAATCAGAGACTATCAACGGCCTGGGAAAGAACAGATCGGCGAGACGGTCCGGTTGAGGCCTCATGCGCCGAAGCACCGAAGCATGATTCGAAGAATAAATGGTCGGCACGGCTACTAGAAAAGCTCAACTCACGGATTTTGCAGCCCATCAAGATGTTCATCAACAGGCTCTCCCGATGCGAGAGCCTGGATCGCGCCTTAACAAGTTCTCGCGTTTCCTCAACTTCGAACCCGGCGCATCATGGGGCCGTGCCGCTGCAACGACAACTCGGCGATGCAACGCATCGCTTGAAGATGGAAGTCTACGCCGTCAATAAGCGGCCACAAAGAGCACCCGGGTTCGCATCGCCCCGTCCGCACAAATTTTCTTCCCATCCGCAACAGCATAAACAAAATCATTTCAATTGTCCGAGTCGAATCGCTGTCATCCGCCGGGATGCAAACTAACCTAATGTAGCCCCAGCATCTCGGCGGGGTGCCGGAATGCATCAATGGCTGGAGATTGAAGGCCGATGGCATCGCGGCATCAAAATTGCTCTGCCAACCCTAATCGTGCTTGGCGCAGGTTCTGTTGCATCGAAAAACTTGGACGAGGGGAGAGTTCGCAATGAGTAGGCTCCAAACGGCTGGGGTGTGGTCGAAGCGTTGGATGGGTCTGGGCGTGGCCGTATTCATGCTATCCCACCCAAGCGCCCAAGCCGACGTCGCGAATCCACTGAGTTTGGTGCAGCGCGGGAAGATTTTGTATGAGAAGCAATGCGCTATCTGTCACGGGGACAAAGGCGACGGGCAGGGCAAATTTGCCTACCTGATGAATCCGCGCCCGCGCAACTTCCTCGCGGGCAAGTTCAAACTGACGACAACCGAGAACCAAATTCCGAGCGATTCGGATCTGCTTCGCGCTCTGCGGCGTGGGATCCCCGGCTCGGCGATGCCGCCCTGGAGTCATCTGCCTTTGGCCGATTTGAACGGACTGCTCGCTTACATTCGGCAATTGAATCGCGACGCGGTCGCCGCGCAGATCGCCGAGGCTGCGGCGAGCGGCATCTATGAGGCCGATGAGGTGGATGAAGAGGTTGCTTTGAGGACGGTTCCAGGCCCCGCGCTT
>JAJFLK010000434.1 GCA_021772735.1 Candidatus Sumerlaeota bacterium
TGCGTTACCGACGATCCCAGGATTCTTGAGGTCATGAAGAGCTGGATGAACCACGGGCGCGATTCGGTGTATACACGCATCGATGATGATGAGGCTGCCCACGGCGATGAACTGTTTCGCATCGCGAACAATCGGTTCACCTTTGTGCGGATGGGGCACAGCTTCCGCGCCACTGAGATGGAGGCGGCGCTCGGAGTTGCTCAGATCGAAGATCGCGTCGCTCTCGCAGCGCATCGTCGCGGGCTCGTCAAGCGGCTCAACGAAGGGCTGAGTTCGTTCTCCGGGCAGCTTCAGCTGCCACGCGAGCGCCCCGATGCCGAACACGCCTATATGTTTTATCCGATAAAATTGATCGATTCGAAGATCCGCCGGGATGAATTGATTATCTATCTTGAAGAACGAGGCATTGAGACGCGGTACGTCCTGCCTCTAATCAATCAGCCGGTCTATCGGAAGCTGTTCGGAGACCTCGACGAAGAATACCCGGAGGCCACAAGAATCAACCGGCAGGCGTTCTATATTGGGTGCCATCCCGAAATGAATGAGAGTGATGTCGATTACGTAGTCCGCACTTTCCACGATTTTTTTGAGGAGAATAAATGAGCAAGAGTAAGCAGAAAACAGCACACTCCAAGGCGGCGCTATCAGGAAGAACCCGAAGGGCGAGCGAGGATCGTCCGCCGGTAGTCAAATGCCAGATTTGCGCCTCGAAGAACACCATCCCGGGCCTCGACCTCGGTCATCAGCCCGTTGGCGACCTGATCGTATCTCGCGCAGGGCTGAACCGGCCCGAGACCCTGTATCCGATGCAACTCTATCATTGCCTCGATTGCGGGCTTACCCAGCTTGGCTATACGGTCAACGCCGGCGTCGTTTACAAGAATTTTCCTTTTGTCAGCGGAACGACGAAGACGGCCACAAAGCACCTTCAGTCACTGGCCACGAAGCTGGTTCGCATGCTGGACCTGGGGAAGAATTCGTTTGCCGTCGATATTGGCTCCAATGACGGCACGCTCTTGAAGGGATACGTCCCTCATGGCGTCAAGTTCCTGGGCGTTGATCCTTCGGGCGATCCGGTCAAGATCGCGAACGATCAGGGCTTGAAGACCATGCATGCGTTCTTCAACGTCGCGACCGCGAAGAAGGTTCTGGCCAAGAACAAAAGGGCCAAGGCGATGACCGCGTGTGGTTGCTTTGCCCACATATCGGACCTGGCCGGGGTCATGGGCGGCGTAAAATTGCTGCTCGCCAAAGGTGGAGTGTTCGCCACGGATTCACAGTCCTGGCTCGATATGGTCGAGCGCCTGCATTACGACAATATCTTTCACCAGCACCTGAGATACTACTCGATGCGATCGCTGATCCATCTGTTCGGCATGTATGATATGGACGTTTTCGACGTCGAGCGCTCCGAAGTCTATGGCGGTTCGATTCGGGTTTACAGTTGCCACAAGGGCGATTTCCCGATCTCCAAGCGTGTCGATCGGTTGCTCAAGATTGAGGACGACGCGAAGCTTTACGACCCGAAGACCTATGCCAAATTCACCCGTGCGATCGAGCAGAAGAAGCGCAAGTTGTTCGATAAAGTATACGCTTTGAAAGCGAAGGGGAAGAAGGTCATCGGGATCGGAGCGCCGGCCAAGGCCTCGACGGTTTCGAACTACTGTGGTCTCGGCAGCGATATGATCGACTACATTACGGAGGTCAACCCGCTGCGAACCGGGATGTATCTGCCCGGCGTCCACATTCCCATCATTGAAGAGGAATACATGTTTGTGGATGAAAAGCCCGCGGACGCGGCGATTCTGTTCTCGTGGAATTACGCCGACGAAATCATACCGAAGCTGGAGCGGCGTAAGTTTCGGGCCAGGATTATCCTCCCTTGACCTATGTCTGCCCTCAACTCATCAAGGATTTCGATCCGTCCCTCGGCAAGGGAACGCTCCTGTTCGGGGGCAGCGGATTTCTGGGGCCATACATTCTCCAGAACTACCCCGAAATGATCTCTGTGGGCCGGTCGCCCTCGCCGACGCCGAACCGTCATATCCATGTCGACAGCCTTGATGATCTTCGCGCGCTCGACGATGTTGAGTTCGACCGCGTAATCTACATCATCGGCAATACCGATCATCATAATCTGGAAATGGAGACCCTTCCGATGGGATCGCCGACGGCGTATGACCATCATCCCATCCCGCTGATCCGGACTTTGGAGCAGCTCAAGAAGCGTCCGCTCAAGCGATTCGTTCATTTCTCGACCGCGCTCATTTACGACGATAAGAACATGACGCTCCCGGTTTCCGAGGCGCATCCGATCGACCCATACAAGAACCGGTACGTGAACAGCAAATACCTGGCCGAGGAGGCATCGAAGTTTTTCGCAAACTGGGTTCCGATGACGATCGTCCGCCTGTGCAACCTTTACGGGCCGACGCCTCTCAAACGCTTCGACCTCGCTCATGTTGTTTCCGCAAAACTGCTCGAAAGCGGACGCGCCGAAATCTGGAGCAGGAGGCCTTCGCGCGATTTCATCTACGTCGAGGACGCGGCCCATGCGATCGTCAGGATCGCGCATGCCGATCACGACGGAACCTTGAACCTCGGCACTGGAATCGAGACGCCGGTGGCCGACGTGCTCGACGTTCTGGGCGAGGTGAGCGGCGGAGAAATCATCGACCTGGATCAGCAAGTGAACGGACCCATGCGATTCTACTGCGATATGACAACGCTTCGGCGCGTGATCGATTGGGAGCCGCAGGTGTCGGTGCCCGAAGGCACGCGCATGACTTACGAGCAGATGAAAAGATGGAAGGACGCATGAGGCTCGCGGTCAACGGCTGGCGCATCCATGGCAAGCGAACAGGCGTCGGCCGCTATCTCCTGAACGTGCTGCGCCACTGGACGCCTGATGTCCTCGAGGGGCGCTTCGAACGCGTTACGGTTTATACCCATAAGCCGATCGATCGAGCTGAGCTCTCCATTCCCGAGAATATTAATGTTCGCGTACTGGGGCCTCAGTGGCGAATGCTTCTATGGGAGAACTTTCGATTCGGCCCCGTCGTTCGCGATGACGTTCAGTTCTCGCCCTCATACACTCGGCCGCTAATCGCGCGCGGTTGCCCGGTCGTCACGACGCACGATGCGACGCAGAAGCTCTATCCCCATCTCTTTCCCCGGTCCGTTCGGTATCTTTATAATCCGCTTTACGGCTGGAGCGCGCGGAGGGCTGGTCTCGTGATTACCGATTCAGAGGCCGGGCGCAACGATATTGCGAGCTGCTGGGGAGTTCCGATCGAGAGAATCCGCGTGGTTCACCTCGCGCCCGAAGAGCGTTTCCGAGAATCGCCCTCAGCGGAAATCCGCAGGCAGGTTCGGCAGGAGAAAATCGGTTTTAATGAGCCATACTTTTTGTTTGTGGGCAAGCTCTCGGGCAGGCGCAGCACGCCGCTCCTGCTCCGCGGATTCGCCGAATTCAAGCGCAAGTTTAAATCAGACCACAAGCTTTTGGTCATTGGGCTCAACATCCACAACCTCGACGTCATGGGCATGATCGAGGAGCTGGGCATCACGGATGAAGTTCGGCATTGCGAATACGTTTCCGATGATGATCTCTGCGTGATTTACCACGAGGCAGACGTATTTGTTTCGCCGTCTATCTATGAATCCGTCAGCCTGCCGGTGATGGAAGCCCAGGCAGCCGGGACGGCCGTGATCTGCCCCGATACGCCGGGGATGCGAGAGCTGACCGGCGGCGACGCCTCTCTGCTACCCAAGCCCGAAGTCGGGGAGATGGCCGAGGCGATGGGGCGGCCGGCCAAAGATTCGGATTTTCGAGGCGACCTGGCCCGACGCGGGCTTGAGAATTCAAAACGATTTTCATGGAAGCGCTGCTCGCATGAGACCCTTGATGTTTTCGAAGAAGCGGGACGAATGAGATTTTCCGGATCAAGATCGGGATAGAAGTTGAGGCGACGGAATGATTAAGAATTTTGACGGCGAGAACGTGCTCGTGACTGGTGGCGCCGGGTTTATCGGTTCGCATTTGGTCGATGAGTTGGTCGGCGGGGGCGCGCGCGTCACGGTCGTCGATGATTTATCGAGCGGCAACATGGACAACCTGGCCGCCTCGATCGATCGGGTGAATCTGATGAATGTTAATCTTGTATCAGATGACATCGGGCCCCTGTTCGCCGACGGGCGCTTCGCGATGGTCTTTCACCTGGCCGGGCACGCGGTCGTGCCTGCTTCGGTCGAGCGCCCGCGAGAAGATTTCGAACGCAACCTTCTCGGGACTTTGAACGTCCTGGAACAGATCCGTTCGATGGATAAGCGGCCAGCCGTCGTTTTCACGTCGAGCGCCGCCGTCTATGGGGAGGGCTCGGGCGAGCAGTTTCGCGAGTGCGATGCGACCGCGCCCATCGCGCCCTATGGCGTATCCAAGCTTGCGGCCGAACGTTACATGGCCGTCTATGCGCTCAACTACGGGCTTGAGACCGCCGTCATGCGGCTTTTTCCGATCTTCGGTCCGCGCCTTCGCAAGCATGTCGTCTTCGATTTGATCAGCAAGTTGCACGCGAATCCCGATGAGCTTCTGATCCATGGCGATGGTCATCAGGTGCGCGATTTCTCCCATGTGTCGACGGTCGTTGCCGGGTTCATGGCCGTCGCCGCCGGGGCTGAATTTAAGGGAGAAACCTACAACGTGGGCTCGGGGGAGACGTGTTCGATCCGCGAGCTGGCTCAGATGATTTCCGAACGCATGAACCTGACTCCGCGCTACACCTACACCGGAGACGTGAAGTCAGGCATTTCGCTCCGATGGACCGCAGATCTATCCAGACTCAAGGCCATCGGATTCAAGCCGCGCCTGGGTCTTGGCAATGGTCTGCGCGATACCTTGGAGTGGTTTAATCAAAACGTCGCCGGGGTTTCCTGAACGAGCCCCGGTAAGTATAACCGGGTGGGTGATAGCCGGCATCGGACGGGCCGATGCGAATGAAAAGGAATCAAAACGTGGACCAGCCCCAGATTTACAGCGAAGGCTACTATCGTCTGCTCAACGAAGTCGAAGAGCGCCATTGGTGGTGCCGTGGAATGCGGAGCATCATCGATGCTTTGATGGAGCCCTTCTTCAAGACCGCAAAGGAGTGGAGGGTTCTCGACGCCGGTTGCGGCGCGGGTTACGTGCTGGATTGGCTTCGCGAAAAACAGGTCTCCAGGTTCGACGTCGGTTTCGACCTTTCGCCCCACGCGTTGAAATACTGCAAAGCGCGCGGCCATGACCGAATCGCACTCGCTTCGATGCTTGAGCTGCCCTATGCGGACAAGAGCTTCGATTTCATCATATCTATCAATGTCCTGCAGCACTTGCCGCTTCCCGACGGCGACTTCAAGGCAGTCAGCGAATGCCTGCGCGTACTGAAGCCCGGCGGGCTGCTTCTGATCCAAACTAATTCCAAGCGATTCGATAATAGCGACGAGCTGGAGTATGAGGATTTCCGGCGTTATACGGTCGAGAAGTTGGGGCAAATTGTCACGGATGCGGGGTTCGAGATCGAGCGACTGACTTACGCCGATCGCCTGGATGTGTATCGTGATAGGCTCCGACGCCTGCGGCCGAAGCCGACTCCGAACGGCGCCACAGCGGATTCCTCTGGGGAAGACGCGCCGCAAAAGGGTTTGCCTCTTCAGCTGCCGCCGCCCCACCTGAACTGGTTGGCGAACATCCTCACGCTCTTGATGAAAGTCGAGGCCCGCGGGTTGCGCAAGTCCGGACAAACTCAGGGCATCGGGCATTCAACGATGGCGGTCGTGCGCCGGCCTCTTTAGGGTCGCACGAAGCTGCACGAAGTTCGGCACTAGTTCTTTACCTCTTGCCCGCCTATGCCCAGATCCTTTATCAACTGCACGGCAATGGCCTCGTTCTGAAGGCCGGTCGGATGATCATCACCCTTGATACGATAGCCATCGTCCAGGGGGTCGAGCAGTTCGGTGTAATCAAGAACCTTAACGCCGCTATTGCGCAGCCGTTCGATCACGCGGCCGGTAAGCGGAGATTCGCCATGCGTGATGAGATGCGCTCCGGGATAGATCATGACATAGAACTGGTCGCTTCCGAACCGTCGCTCAAAAGTATCGCGGGCTTCTTCGATGATCTTGCACGTCAGTTCGATATCGCAATCTGAGATGCGAAGGGGGAAATCGCTGTTCGTGAACGTCGCGATTTCGCTGCGGCCGAGAAGCGAATATAGCGATGAACGAATCGGGCGGCTGTCTCGGAATGTTCCGATTCTCTCCAGTTCCCCATCGCCGCTGATGCGGTAGTGAGCGAAATCGCCTCCCCATGTTTTGTAAACGCGGAGCGATCCGATCACGCGATCGACGTGATCGTCAATGTATCCATAAATGGCGATTGGATCTCCGCCTTCAGGTTCCCCATCCTGAACATCGTCGACGATCCCGGGGGATTGGAGGTGGGCGAGGAGCTGCTGCGGGCCGTAGCCGGAGAATGCGTAGTTGTATGGCATAATCTCCGGAGCGAGTCGGCCGACGATCGCGGGCAGGGTCTCCTCGTCTTCAAGCCCGTGGCCGAACATGAACGAGCATCCGAAAAACAGGACCGGCGGGCCCGCACGATCCTGCTGGGTCGCGTTGACTACGCGACGGAATTTATCGTCAATATCGAATTCGACATCATATATGACGTTGGCGCCCTTTCTCAGATGGAGTCGGTGATGGGCCGATGGGTTCGGGCGGTACCCGAAGACCGGATCGGGCGACGCGATATGCAGGAAATTCCCGCCTTTAATGGCCTGCTTTTCAAGGCGGCGCTCGTTTACCTCTCCGAGAACGATCTCGCCGATGGAGACCGTGCCGACGGTTAGAATGCACCCGAATCCCAACGCCCCGATCCGGGGGTGACGGCGCAAGAATCCGATCAGGGCAGGCGCGGCCCGAACGGCCAGGAATCGCGGGGCGGACTTCCTCAATCCAAATGCCAGACTCCCGAGGACAAAGCAGACGATCTGGAGCGTCCAGATTTTTGTGATGCTGGATTGCTCCAACGCCCCATCGCTTGAGAAAAGCGCGGCGAGCACGCGCGGGTTGCACACAAGCGCTGCCGCGACGAACCCGGCTCCAATGATGGTCAGCGCCTTCTGTGCTCGTCCGAAGGGCGGGCCGTCGTGTTTTTGTCGAGTCGGTGTCATGTGAGATCTAATTGTGTCGATGCGCTGCCACAGCGCCATACGCCGCGATCAAAAAGCTGAACCCTTCCAAGCTTTCCCGCAATGGGAAACACGCACCGTCTATTTAGCTTATCGAAACCTCGGAGCCGCGCTTGAGTAGGATCGATTGAGATCGGACGGATTCCGCACTCCGGGAGTTTCAGATTCGAATCATATATCGTCCGCCGCTAAGTGGTTTTCTTACATTTCGGTGGATGAGGCCGTAGGCTTTCGCCTAAATTGTCGTTTACGGGATGAATGCCCGGAGCGGGGATGCCTTTCACTCTCATCGACGGGCTGGGATTTGGAGCCCCGACTGAACTCTTGGGTCGGCCATGCCGATCAGTAGGCGTGGGGTGTAGGTCGGTGCGTTGGAGTCGCGAGATCGTTTTGGGTCTTCGGCCGGATGCCACGTCACGAATCAATCGATCCGCACGGCCCATGACGGGAATGCACATGCAGAATACCGATAGGACAAAGAAGCTGTGCTGGGGCCTTATCGCCCTGGCTGTCGGGTTGCGCCTTATCCGGTATTTGCATGACCGCGGATTTTGGCTCGATGAAGTTTGGTTCGTCCTCAATTTGGTCAACAAGTCGGTCGCCGAGCTCATGACGGAGCTGGATGACGATCAGTTCGTGCCGCTCGGATTTCTGTTCACGATGAAATTGATCGTCGAGATTGCGGGCCGAAGCGGATACACGCTCAGGTTTCTGCCGCTCGTCTCCTCGGTCGCATCGGTTTTCATCTTCTACGAGCTCGCGAAGCGCGTTCTCAAAGAGAGCGCGCTTCCTATCGCGCTCCTGTTATTCGCCATCTCATATCCGCTGATAACTTATGCCGGCGAGGCAAAGATATACGGCATCGACGCCGCCGTCGCGGCCGGACTGGCCCTCGCCGCGATCGCGCTGGGCGCCATGGAGCGCCCCGGCTACAGACACGCCGCTTTATTTGCATTGCTTGGCGCCGCAGCCGTCTGGTTTTCGTTCCCGGCGGCTTTCGTGATGGCGGGCGCCGGCCTGACCCTTGGAGCTCGATATGCGTCTCGGAGAGAGTGGAGAAACTTGAATCTGCTGGTCGCGGCGGTTGCCGTCTGGCTTGTGAGCTTCGCGGTCCAGATGTCGATATTGATGGGCGGTGGAGGCGGCGAGTCGCAAGTTCCCACAGGCGACCTCAATAATTTGCAGTCCTATTATCAAGACAGCTTCTTCCCTTGGCCACCGGGCCCCGTCCGCACGGTTGAGTGGCTCGCGCATTTCTTTTTTGATACGACAGCGTATTTCACGTCTGAGTGGGCTGCGGGGCTTGCGGTTTTTCCGCTGATCGTGGGTGGCATCTTCCTCGCGAAGACAAAGCCGAAGGAAATGGCCATCTTGTCTTCGCCACTCGTCATCACGCTCATGGTCTCGGCCATTCATTTCTACCCGACGATGGATCGATTCATGATGTTCGTCGGTCCCGCAATGTTGCTGATTGTGGCTGCGGGAATCGACGAGATTCGGACGCGGGAGGGCGCTCGCGTTGGGATCATATGGATTGTCCTGCTTGGACTTCTCCTCTTTCAACCGGCGGGCCGGGTGCTTAAGCAGAGCCTGCACCGAACGGGGCATGAAGACGCCCGCGCGGCCGTGGCTCGCCTCGACAAGAATTTTCAGCAAGGCGATTTCATCTACTTGTGGTGGTCGGCGCTCCCACAGTACCGGTTCTATTCGGAGGATATGCAGCCGGATGAAGATATTCTGGTCGGATCGCGATCCTCAGAGTGGCACGATATGGAACGGGATCTGAAGCAGATGTCTGGCAAATCGCGGGTTTGGATCATGCTTTCGCTTAGTATCCAGGGCGGTGATTTCGCGAAGGGGAAATTTCTCCTGACGCGACTCGAAGAACTGGGCGTGAGGCTGGACGAATTTGAATCCGAGGGCGTCGAGCTTCTCCTGTATGATCTGTCAGCGCAAGAGCCGGTCGCCGATAGCCCTCGGTGAGTGGGGATAGTCTCATCGGGCTTGAATCCTGTCTCGCACTTCGGACTCCACGCGGACATCCGCATAGCCACCCATGACCGACGACTCCCCATCGCCCGCTTCGCCGACGCCGCG
>JAJFLK010000435.1 GCA_021772735.1 Candidatus Sumerlaeota bacterium
AATAGGGTTTTCGTGTGCGCCCTCCATTGGGGAAGGCAATTCGCAATTTTGTGTGGGGGAAATAATTCTTGATAGTGAGGATCGGTTATATGAAACGAAGTCGAAATCGAGCAGGGTTGAACCCACAACAGAGCGCCCGGGTGGGATTCGTCGCCGCGATGCTGTGCGTCATTGGGGCAATATCGGCTCAGGCGCAAACGTTCGACATCATGGATTATTTCCCCAGCGGCCTTGGTGACACTTGGGATTACGTCGGCTTTGAGGGCGGGACCAACGACGATAACTTCAATTGGACGGTGACGACTTCGACCACAAGCCGGGGCGTGGCGCAGAGCCTGCCGGTCACTGATTTTCAGATCACAACCGACGCGGTCGAGAATACGGACGGGCGCGAAGGCGATGTCGATTTCTACACGTTCGACAATTCAGGCACTCTTTTTTACACGGCTTACACGAATGGCGTGGCCGATGATATTCGGAATAGTTCGGATGTGATCGTCGGCTCTTTTCCCCCGCAGACGATCACGCTGAACACGCCGATTCCGCTCGGGACCGCGGGCATGACGGTTGGGGGCCCTCCTGTCATGGGCACCTCGACGGCCTCAGGAATGGTGGTTATCAACGGCAATCCACTGACGGTTAACGGAAACATCAACACTTCGGTCGAGTTCCGTCAGTTTATTCCCTCGATGCAGACGCCCATCGGTCAGTTCAATAACGTCCTCCATATGATCTTCAAGGTATCGGGTTCGGTGACGGTGCCGATTTTAGGGACGTTTACGTTTGACCTTCAGGGCTCAGAGATTTTCCTCAAGCAGGGAATCGGCATGGTCAAGCAGGATCAGGATGCGACGGACGCGCAGGCTCAGATCCAGGCCATCTCGGCAGGCACGGTCGGCGGGATGACGGTGGTCGCTGATGGATCGCCGACCCCAACCCCCACGCCAACTCCGACTCCAACGGCAACGCCGACGCCCACGCCGACGGCAACGCCCACCCCAACACCGACGCCTCCGCCCGGTGGCGACGGCGACCTCGACGGCATCGATGACGGAATCGAGGACGGGGCGCCCAACGGGGGGGACGGCAATCAGGATGGCGTGCTCGATAGCCAGCAGGCCAACGTGGCTTCGCTGCCTAACCTGGTCGATTCCGAATACGTCACGCTCGAATCGCCGGCCGGAACCGCGCTGATCAATGTCGCGGCCATCGCGAATCCATCTCCCGGCGACACGCCGCCGGATCCGGACTTCCCAATTGGATTCATGGAATTCAAGGTCGGAGGAATCGCGTCGGGCGGCATGACGACAGTCGAGATGCGTCTGCCGGTCGGCCTCATGATCGACGAATATTGGAAGTACGGACCGACGCCGGATGATCCCACGGACCACTGGTATAACTTCGCCTTCGATGGCGTAACAGGGGCGACCTTCGACGGCCGTATCGTCCGACTCAAGTTCGTGGACGGGCTTCGCGGAGACGCAGATCTTGCGGCGAACGGTTTGATTTGCGATCCGGGCGCGCCGGGAGCGAGCGGTGCCTCTCCGGTCGCGGGTCAGACAGCCCAATCCGTCCTGAATTTTCTCACCGGTGTGACGAGCGACGCGACAGGGCTGGATCTAAACTCGGACACTTCGGTCGACGCGGCAGATCTGCTCATCGCCAATAAGATCCTCGATCCCGTGCAGGACGTCATCATCGGCGGCGGGGTCCTTGAGCTTTCGAGCATCATGATTCCAACAGGGGTCACCGTGACCCTGATGGACGACGCGACGTTCAACGTCACCGGGGACATCACTATTGATGGGACCCTGGAAGGAGATTGCAGCGATATCCAGCTCAATTCGATGGGCGGCAACATCTCGATCATGGGCACAGTGAATAACTCGTGCAGTTCCGCGATGCCGGCGGGCTCGCCGGACGATCCCGGCGGGCTGAGCATCAATACCAATGGCGGCGAGTTCGCGATCGGTGATCCGAACATGAGCATCGTTGCGACGATCATCAGCGATGGGGACGTCAACATTACGGACGATTCGACGATCCAGGATTCCGAGTTCGATGTGCTGCCCCAATTCCGCTCGGCGACCGAGCTTGCGCCGGTAGTCTCGATCGAGACCGATACGATCTACGACAGCGCCGATCCGACAGCTCCTGCGGAGATTCAGTTTATCGCCGATGCGGCCGATCCGGACGGCGGTGCGGTTACGTATTCATGGGATTTCGGAGATGGCTCCGGATCGTCCGAACAGGATCCGGCGCATTCGTATCAGTTGGGGAACTCGTGGGTCGTAACGGTGACCGTCACCGATGACGACGGCTCGACGGCGACAGCCCAGATGAGGATTTCAATCGCGCCAACCGGTGGCACGCTGCCCAGCGCGGCCATCGCAGGTCGGCCCGATGACATCGTCGCCGGGCAAAGTGAGACGATCCAGTTCCTCGCCGACGCGTTCGATCCGCTTCCGGGAAATGATGACGATACCGGCGATCCGCTTGCGATCTTGTGGAACTTCGGCGATGGCGCGACCTCGACCGAAGTGAACCCGACGCATGCCTACACGGCGGCTGGCCGCTACGAGATAAGCGTCACGGCGGACAACGGGCCGGCAGCGCCTAATTTGGCGACGATGTCGGTCTACATCCACGGACCGGCGGTCCCGCCGAGAGGTCGCATCGCGAAGATGGTAGGAACAAACCTCTTGAATACGATATACCAGCCCGGACCCGCCTCGAATAACAGGCTCGGTTCGTCCAAACGTCTTGCTTCGGGCAGAGATCTGATCCTCGGCGCGGGTAATGACATCAAGCTCCAGCGCGGCGGCAATGGCGATGACCGAACCGGAACCGGCCACGTGCGCGCGCGACCAGGCAAGCGCGGCGGATCGCTTACGATCTTCGCACGCGGGGACATGACCGTCTTCGGCGGATCATACGGCAACGGCGATGGGGGCGCGGGTGGCACGGCGACGGCGACCACCGCAGCGAGCCAGATGGCCTGGGCAAGGGGAGGCAATGGCGGACCGGCAGGGCGCAGGCTCCGGCTTGAGGCGACCGGCACTCTGAACATCAATGGCAATGTGACGATTGACCCGGGTTCGGGAGGCGCCGGCGGCGATGGCG
>JAJFLK010000436.1 GCA_021772735.1 Candidatus Sumerlaeota bacterium
GGAAGCAACGGAGGCGCCTCGACGAGCGTCTCGTAATGCTCGCGGCGCAAGGCATCGCCCAAAGCCTGATACGTCGCGTCGGCCCCGACCATCCAATCGAAGCGCAGCGCGCCGGTGATTTCGTTGCCCGAATCCGCGACCCATATGTGCCGGCCAAGCGTCGTTCCATCGGGAGCCATGAGGCCCTCAAGTTCGACGACGGTCAATCGAGAGCCGAAGGGATATATCGCCGGGTCCGCAGCGCAGTGAACCCAGGCCGCGAGCGGATTATTCCGAGTCCCCAAACCGTACGGCGAGTCCGGCGTCTCGGTCCACTTCCCAGGGCGCAGCAGACGCGAATAGCCCGGGGCACCGGGATCCCACTGCGGGGGATGACCGCGATCGCGCGCAAGAGAACGGCGCAGACCTTCATCATCGGTCAGGTGCGCGCTGGCTTCAATCTCAGCCAGACGCATCGAATTCGCCTCGGCTGCGAACACGCGGTCGCCACCAACGGCGTCGGTCCAATGAAGTTCAAAATCCTCACCGCGCGCGATCGCCTGCGAATAATAACGAGTGAACCTCGCGGAGCCGTGGCTTTGCCCCGGCGTGAGTGGGCCGGCAGGACTCGGAGGAATTAGACGCGCTGAGTCGTCGGATCCCGGCCCGCTCTGTACCATTGAAATCGTCTCCTCGCCTCTCTCAAAGGCGTGCGATCCAGAATGCCGGATATCCAGCCGGAGGAGCGCTGATATAGATCGCCTCGGCCCGGAGCGCGCCGAGCATTTCCGCGTATGGCGCGCGGCGAGATTTGTCGAGCTGTTCCGGTCCGAACTCGACGTAGCCGGAATAACGCCGGACCAACTCGCTGCCCGAATCCGGGTAATCGCCCCGCAGATTAGCAAATCCCTTGTCTTTGGCGAGAACGGGCGGCGGATGAAAGCTGAGCAGCCGCGCGATCTCGTGTTCGTTGACGACCAGGTGCGTGTATCCGAGCTGCTTGAGCGCCGCGCGGATCGAAGCCGATGTTGCCCCTTCGGCGATCGCTTCGAAAACCGGACTCCGATCGAACACCGAGGACAGAACGACGGGGCGCGTAAAGACGAACCTGCGGGCCTCGGCGATCACCAACGGCCGGGCCTCGTCCGGCAGCGCGTTGACGACGCCGAAGAATTCGGTATTGGAGGGCTGGAGGCGATGATTGAATTCGCCTTCGGTCTCGCGTCCGAGCGCAACATCCCAGAATCCGTAACCGCCAAAAGACAACATAAGCGGCGCCCAGTATTGGATCATGATCCACAGGGCGAAGGCGGCTGCAGCCGCCGGCCCGAGCACGGCGCGAACGTGGCGACTCCAGAGCGCGGCGGGCCACGCGCCGACGCGCGCCAAGGCAACGCCGAGCATGATGAATTGCGCCGCGACGATAGGCACGAGAAACCGATCCGCAGCGTGGAGCAATCGCCCCCAAGTCAGGCAACCGATCGCGATCCCCCCGGCAAGCGCGAAGACGAGGCGGGTGTTTGCGGCGGCGGGCGGTCCGGAATGACGCGCGAAATCGGGCCCGGCTTCGGCTGCGGCGTCTCGGGGGGGTAAGCCTCTCCGCCGGAGAAGCGAATCAGCGAGCAATATGACAACGGCGACCGTCGCGACCGGCGGTCCAATCGAGAACGAGTTCAAGCGACCAAAAAGATTCGGCCAATATTCGGCCCGAAACGGCGAGGTCGCGCCGTGGGTTTCCATCAGAAAGGCCAAATGCCCGGCGCCCCATGCCTCGGTTGGGAAAAGCCCGGCCGCAAAAGGCGCGAACGGATTGCCGACGCCTCGCCAAAGATACGCGCACCAGGGAATCATAACGACCGCGACGCCGGCGGCAGCGAGCCCAAGAAAAGCAGCGTGGAAACCCGCGCCGGATCTTCCATCAAAACGTCCCCGGACTTCGGTCTCGCTGCCGGTGCGCGGGCGACCAACCGACGCCACGATCGCAAGCAGCCCAAGGATCGCTCCGGCGGTCCCGGCGTTCGTCCACTTCGCCGAGATGGCGCCTCCGGCAAGCAGCCCGATCAACAAGGCGCTTCGCAAGCGATCGCGCCCGGACGCCTCACCACCCCCACGCATCCCGAACCACGCGAGCAGGCCTCCCATCATGAACACCGCGCCGGTAAGATCCGTCATTCGATCCAGCGTCATCTTGCGCACGATCGGGTGGGTCAGAAAAAGCACGACGAGCCAGGAACGCGTCGCGGCCGGACAGCCGACCGCCGTCAGACATCGGCCCATCGCAAGCGCCGCAATTACGATCAACCCCCAGTGGACAAGGCCGTGCGCTCCCCCCCAGGGCGTGCCTTCGACGACCGAGCCGAGTGTGTAAAGCAGCTCGGTCGCGATCGGCTGGGCCGAATAGAAAACGTGGGGGATCGGCTCGATCGTCCCGATCTCGAAGAAGTGCGGAATGACGCCCAGGTGATATTCGAGCACGTCGTAATTGATCGGCGGGGAGAACGCCCGGCCGAGCACGACGAGCAGCGTGATCGCGACGGCGGCCCATCCGGCCACGCCCAGAACCCGGGATAGATCGAATGACGACTTCCGGGACAACGCGGGCGAATCGGGGGCGTCGACGGGATTATGTTCGGCCCGCGCGCGGCGCAAATCGAACAGGTGAAAACCGAACCACACCACTCCGGCGATCCCGGAAATCGCCCAGGGCAAACGGAAAAGAAGTCCGTCGACCTGCCCCGCGCCGAGCACAGCGAGCGGAAGCAGCGCCAGCCCGACGGTAAATCTGATAAGAAACAGATCGACATTTGCCGCCGTTGTGGCCCGCGTGGTTATCCGCATACAGACGAGCGAACCGGCCAGATACGCACAACCATAGACGACGAGCGCGGCGGCCCAGGCACGCCATGCAAGGATGGGAATCGCAGCGTCGATCTCGTGCATCGCTTGCGCCCTTCAGTTCACCTGCTCGAGCCGGCGCGTGGGCCTGATCTGGAGCCAGTCCTCTTCGGTCAATTCATAGGTTCCGCCGGCGCCGCTGCGAGAAGGCCTCGGTGGCGCAGGGCCTCGGCGGCTGCGAGGAGGCTCCACGCCGGTCAGCGCATGAAGCGATCGGCATAGGTCGGTCAATTGATATCCGAGATCCTTCTCGATCAGGCGGCGCGACCGGAAAGTCACGAGCGCGAGCGAGCCCTCGCCGGGATGGTATCGATTATCGGCGAACGCGAAATAGACCCGTCCGGTCCGCGCGTCGCGCAGCTCGCCTTCGGTCTGCACGCGCGTGGCTCCTGCGCCCGTGCCGGCAAGCCATCTCCAGAAGACGTTTCCCTCGTGCCATTCGGTGATGGCGATCTCCAAGCGCAACGTCGGAGTCGTGATCGGGTCCTCATCCTGCGCCGTGCCGACATCATGAAAGATGGTCGTCGCCCATAGATCGTCGGAGACAGCCCTCTCATATCGTTCGCGAAACTCAGCCAGGGCCGCTTCATCGCCAATCTTGCGCCGCCCGGCGATGGTTCCGAGCGGATCGGCGACCTCGACGACCAAATCCCCACCGACGATTCCGCCGCTTTTTTCGTCTGAGTTCCGGCTGATATCGGGCGCTGCGTAAATAAGATCGAGCGGCACGCCTCGCGTCTCGGGCTTTGCAAGAAGCCTCTCGTCGAGTTCGTATACATGTTCGATTCGACTGCACCCGACCAGGGGCAGAATCGCCAGAAGGGTCAGAAGCGCGAGAGATGCGGACGCGGAAAAAGGTTTGAGGCGCGGCGGTGCAAAGCCACAGGCGGCAATCTGCAAAGTATTATTCCCCTGCATCGGCCTCGCGGACGGCCCGGATGAACTCGCGAATGGTTTTCGGATCTTTGATCCCCGGCGAGACCTCGACGCCGCTGGAAACATCAACGCCAAATGGGTGCAAGCGACGCACAACCTCTCCCACGTTATTGACATTCAGCCCGCCCGCCACGATCACGCGACGCCTCGCGGCCAGTTCCTCGAGCAGGCCCACATCATAGCCGCGCCCAGTGCCACCGGGCAAGTTCGGGTCTTCGGTATCGGTCAGGAGGTCGACGCCCGGGAAAGCATCGGCGCGTGCGAGCGAATCGGCGTCCGAAATTTTGATTGCCTTGATGACGGGCACGGAGGCCGCCAGCGCTTGGACGACTCGCATCGTCTCGGCGCCGTGGAGCTGAACGCGATCGAACCCGGCTTGGTCGATCTCGGCGCGGATTACGTCTTGGGGCGCATCGACGTAAACGGCAACGGCCTTGAATGGGTGCTCTGCCTCGGCGCGCAGGCGCTTGACGACTTCGGCGCAATCCTCAATGGGCCTGTGCCGCTTGGATTTGGCGTATCGAATAAACCCGAGCCAATCGGCTCCGGCGCCGAGTGCGCTCAGGCCGTCCTCCAAACGCGTGATGCCGCAGATTTTGATCAGCGTCGGGCTCATGATGAGGTCGCGCTCGCCGTGCCTGACTGCCTGGTCGCCTGGCAAATGGTGGGGTGCCGCCCTTGGCAGCGCCGCGAGTGATGCGGTCGCTCAGAGCGTTTCGATCTGAAGGTTATGATTCGTAAAGACGCAGATATCGGCCGCAATGGTGAGGCTGCGTCTGACGACTTCCTCTGCGTTCATGCCATCAAGGTCGATCAACGCCCGGGCCGCCGCGATCGCGTATCCGCCGCCCGAACCGATCGACGCAATGCCTTCATCGGGCTCGATGACGTCGCCGCTTCCCGAGAGCAGCAGGATCGTCTCCGAATCCGCCGCGATCAGCAAGGCTTCGAGCCGCCGCAGGTATCGATCCGTTCGCCAATCCTTTGCAAGCTCGACCGAGGAGCGGGTCAGATTCCCCCCGTAGGCCTGAAGCTTGCCTTCGAGCTTCTCGAAAAGCGTCATGGCATCGGCCGTCGCGCCGGCGAAACCGGCGACAATCTTCTCGTCATACAACCGGCGGACCTTGCGAGCGCCGCCCTTGACCACCATGTTGTTCATCGTGACCTGGCCGTCTGCGCCCATGCAGACGCGCCCGTCCTTGCGGACAGCCAGGACGGTCGTGCTTCGGATTTCGGGTCGGGTTTCGCTCGTCATTCTTTTCAATTCCACTTCGCCTGAGGTCACGAGGCCGAAGACTTCTTGCGGGCGGCGGCTTTCTTTTTCGCCGGAGCCTTTTTGCGAGCGGCGGCTTTCTTGCGCGGCTTGGCGTCTTCTTCGCCCTCGGGCTTGGGGACGTACGCCTCGGTGAAAGGGCACTCCTCGGACTTGCGATCGAACGCCTTCTGGTTGGGCGGCTTGCCGACAGACCAGTGCTCGACGCCGCAGACCTCGCACGGAACCTTGGTCGGAATTTCCCAGACGCTGAACCGGCATTCGGGATATTCGCCGCACGAATAGAACACCCGGCCCCGGCCCGAGCGACGCTCGAGCAGCTCACCCTTGCAGCCGGGCCTCGCGCACGGCACGCCAATCGGAATGGGCCGCGTCGTCTTGCAATCCGGATAACCCGAACAGGCCAGGAACCTTCCTCGGCGGCCCGATTTGATGACCATCTTCTTGCCGCAGTTCACGCACTCCTGATCCGTGACTTCATCCTCGACGATCGTCACCTTGCCTTCGGCGTCAATCGCAATCGGCTTGGTGTTTCGGCAGTCCGGATAACTGGAGCAGGCGAGGAATTTCCCGTTGCGACCCCAGCGGACGACCATCGCGCTGTTGCATTTCTCGCAGACGAACTCGGTGGGCTCCATCTCAGCCTTAATGTTGCGCATTTCCTTTTGCGCGAGCTCGAGCTTCTTCGCAAACGGCTTATAGAAACTCTCCAAAAGCTCGATCCAATCTGTTTTGCCCTCCTCGACCTCGTCGAGCTGCCTTTCCATCCCGGCCGTGAACGTGACGTCCATGATGTCCGGGAAGCTTTTCGCGATCAGATCGGTCGTGATAATTCCGAGTTCGGTCGGCTTGAATTGCCCCCGATCCTTCTCGGCGTATTCCCGGTCCTGAATCGTGGAGATGATCGAGGCATACGTCGAAGGCCGCCCGATGCCCTGCTTCTCAAGATCGCGGATCAGGCTGGCTTCGGTGAATCGCGGCGGCGGCTGCGTGAAATGCTGCTTGGGATTCAGGTCCTCAATCTTGAGTGAATCGCCGACCTCAACCTTGGGCAGCCGGGCGTCGCCTTCTTCG
>JAJFLK010000437.1 GCA_021772735.1 Candidatus Sumerlaeota bacterium
CCCGCCCCAGACCGCCGAGCGCGAGACCATCGGCGCCGAGCCGCACCTCAGGACTCTTCACGTCCGAAGTCGCGTAGATATTGCCCCGATAGCCGAACGGATATTCGTAACTGACGATTGCGGCATCATCAGAGTTGGCAAGTTCGCGGGCGCGCTCGATGACCTGCTCGGGGTATCGCACGCCATCGATCAGTTTGAGCTCGGCGGCTTCAAGTCCGGTCAAGACCCGGCCATCGGCGAACTCGGCCAGCTTCTCTTTCGTCAACCCGTGCGGGGCTCGTGCTTCGAGAACGATGCCAAAAAAGCGATCGTACATGCCGTCGATGAGCTGCTGGAAGAACGCGCGATCCTCTTCGGACATCTCGCGCCACGGCGATCCGACATCTTTGTTCCTGCCCGATTTGATCACGCGCATCTCGATCCCGAGTTTCTCGGCAGCCCCGGTAAACGCCGGCAGGGTCGAGATGACGCCGATGCTGCCGGTGATCGTCGTCGGCAGGGCATAGACCTCGTCGGCGGCCATCGCGATGTAAAGCCCGCCCGAAGCCGCGACATCCATCATCAGCGCGATGACCGGGATCTCGGTCCGCTCGCGGAACGCCACGATCTCGTGGTGGATCAGATCCGAAGCCGTCACGCCGCCGCCGGGCGAATCGATCCGGAGGATCACGGCGCGCAGGTGCGGATTCTTCTCGGCGCGCTCCAGGCGGTCCTTGAGCTGCACGAGCATCCCCGGCCCGCCTACGCCAAAAAGGCTCTGGGCGCCCTGGACCGAGACGATTCCGGTCAGGTCGATAATCAGGATTTCATCGCTCGTCCAGAAGCGTTCGGATGGGATGATGACCTCGGGCGCGACCGGACCGCGGCCGCCGCCGAACAGCGACGGCGGCAGATTGATGCAGCCTTGCACGAAGATGCACGACAGGATGAAAAGGCCTATCCGGGCAATGCCGGAAAACATGAAGATTCGGGAAAGTGTGGAAACCATGATAAGGGCCGCTCCAGTTACGGAAAAGATCGGACCGCCATACCCTAGCAGCTTGGAAGCGCCCGAACAACAGACCCGGATCAGCCGGAGACGGATCGAAAGTCCCCGAGCCTCACCGCGCGCAGATTCGATCCAGGTAAATCGAAACCGCCGAGCGCACCGAAAGGTGCATAAAAGGCGTCGGCCCTGAGATGGGCTCAAGGACCGCATCGACGTGCTCGAACAGGTCGGGATGAATGCCGTATCCCGTGCCGAAAAGAAGGCAGACGTTCTCCCCATCGTCGAGGCGACGGCGCAGATCGGCCGGGCGGATCATCGCGCTTGAAGCCTTGGCCGAGGTCGCGACCCAATACGGTTCGCTTCCGAAATCCCTCCCGATCGCCGCGCCGACAGCCGCAAGATCGGGCAGAATCTCCGTCGTCATCAGCGCCTCGCCGCGCGTCGGGTTGTATTGTGCGCCTTCCTGCTCAAGCCAATACCGCATGATTCGCCGCACGAAATCGCGCTGCATCTCGATCGGCGTGACGATGAAATATCGATCCAGCCCAAAGGTCGCCGAGGCGCGCGCGATATCGTGGATGTCGAAATTCGTCACTGACGTGCAGACCGGCGCGCCGCCGAGCTTGCTCGTCATCGGGTAATGAAGCAGCGCGAGTGATAAACCCATGAGTGCAGCCGTGTCCTTACGTTCGGTTCAATCGGTTTGGGGATCGAGCTTGTTCCACTCGTCGAGAAGGCGATCGGCACAGCGCTCGAAGTAATCCCGGCGGCGCTCGCCGTCGGTACGCGGCGCAAATCGAAACGGCGAGCCGATTTCGCAAACCACCTTGCGCGGCAGAGGGATCATCGTCCCGCGCCGCATCGCGCGATGCGATCCGCGGATGCACACGGCGATGCAAGGCAAGTCATCGGCATCGTCGATCATCATCGCAAACCCTCCCTTGGGCCTCCTCGGGATCCCATCGAACGAACGCGTCCCTTCGGGAAACATTATCAGCGGCCACCGCGCCTCCAGGATCGAGCGGCATATGCGGATCGCCTCGCGGTCGATGCCCCCGCGCCGGATCGGATGGACGTTGTTATAACGCATCAACGTGCGAATGAGCGGGAGATTTACGACACCGGTCCGCGCGAGAAAATGAGCCTCACGCTTGAGGATCGAGCCGACCAGCAAAGGATCGATAATGCTCGAATGCGTGCAAAGGATCAGCGCGGGACCTTGTGGCGGGAGATGATCGACACCCCGCGCCTCGAGGCGAAGATAAATCCGGAAGAAGAGTTTGAGAAACGATTTTTGCGCGTTGTAGAGCCAGCGGATTCCGCCCGGATCAGACCGGACGGCCGGAAGCGATTCATCCCCGGCCTGCGCGTTGACCGCAGTCATGAGCTCAGACTCCGGCGCGGATTCGGACTTAGTCATCTCGATCTGTGGCTCGCTTGCTTGCATGGATCGAAAGTGATTGAGGAAGCCGACGTTCAAGCCCGTCTGAGTCGCGACGAGCGGCGCCCCGCCCCTCAGACTCCCGCACGAATGATGCTCTCCATGATGCCGACGACGCGGTCCAGAGTGAGGCCCGTCGTATCGAGCATAATGGCATCATCGGCGACCCGCAACGCCCCGACGCTCCGGGATCGGTCGCGTCGATCGCGCTCGGCAATCGACGCAAGCAGCGCCTCGTTATCCATTGCGCTTCCTTCAGCCTCGAATTGGGCGCCTCGCCGCCGGGCGCGTTCGAGGGGTGCGGCTTCGAGGAAGATTTTCCATCGTGCCTCGGGGAAGACAACCGTTCCCATGTCGCGCCCTTCGGCGACCGACCGCGAGGCCAGGCCCATCGCGCGCTGACGCCGGCCTAGCTCCTCGCGCACGGCGACAAGATCGGCGATGGAGCTTACGGCCTCGGTCACCTCGTGACTTCGGATCGCTTCGCTCGCGTCCTCTCCGTTTACGATCGCGCGCTGCCCGCCCTCGGCGGTCTTGAACTCGAATTGCATTCCACGGGCAAGGCCCATACAAGCCGCCTCGTCGGTCGGATCAGTGCGGCTTTGGAGTGCCAGCAGCGCGACCGCTCGATACATCGCGCCAGTATCCAGGTGTTGCCAGCCCAGCCGCGCCGCAAGTCCGGTCGCCACCGAGGACTTACCCACGCCGACTGGCCCGTCGATCGCAACCAGCTCGATTTGATTCGGGGTCGCATCACTCACGCCGCTCGTCTCCTCTCCAGGAGAAAAAATCTGGTGGCCGCTCCGATTGACTCCCCGGAACCGGCGGAAGATCGGCCAGGAGCCGAGCGGGGTAGTTGACGAGCAGGACGAGCGGCAACCCCACGGCCCGGAGCGGCATTGAAGCGGCGTCGGATACATAATGCCCCGGCCGGCCGTAACCCGCCGAGCAATACCGCGTGGCGTGACGCCAGGAGTCGTCGATTTCGGAGATTGGGTGGACGATCAACGCATCGCCAATGATCGCCATCAACCCGACCGGGATCAGGATTGGCGTCATCATCAGGCGCTTGCCCGGCTCCTTGGGCACGATGGTCGAAGCTACGCGCAGGCTGATCGGCCGTTTCTCGGGCCTGGCCAGAGAGCATCCGTTTAGAATCAGGGTTCCGGCGAGGATCATGGCAACGGCCAGGATCAAGCAGCAGGGGCGGCGACGGCGCAATGCAAATGCGGGTGAGAGTGCCGGGAGCTTCATTTGGTCACTCCCTGCTGCCTGGTCGACTCGGTGATCGGCGCGATCTTTATCTCGACGCCCGGGATGTCAGGATCACGCCAGATGACACTTCCATCTTCGAGCCGCTCGGGGATGTAGTCATCGGGAACTCCCGGTGGCGTCGGCTGAAGATCGCCCGCCTGGGCTGTCTGAGGTGTCGGCACGTCCAGATAAGCGTTCACACCCCAGGAGTAGAAGAAGTGCGGCACCGCGACGAAATGGCGCGGAATGAACAGCGCCGTCTTGCGAGGCCAGCTCTCTTCGGGTTTGAGGAAATACCTGCGATTGATGCGAGCCGCCGACGGGGCAAGCTGCGTCGCGGGATAAACGGCCAGCATGTCGGCCACGCCGGCAATCAGGCCCACGGGTATCACGATGGGCAGCAGTAACGTCTCGATATAGGCATCATCAGGCTGAATCGTCCGGTCCAGGGCTCCCAGGGTGGGCCGCTTATCCGGATTCGAGACCGCGCAGGCCGAGGCAAACACGTAAAACGACGCGCAGATCAGAACGGCGGGCAACCTAAGTCGCCTCAGTCCTCCCAGCTCCCGGCGCTGCCCGGCTGGCGCGCGATCCATGTTCTGCCTCGTCCCTATCAACTCAATCCTCGATCTGATTCGGTCGTCGATTATTCGTCTGGCAACCGCCCGGGAGTCTAATTGGAAAATTAGGGACAGGCACTCATTTTTCCTCCGACGTAATCGGCGCAAGATTCACCGCCGAAACGGGCGCGGGCCGTTTACGCTTGCCTTCGGCGGGGGGCCATAACTACGATAACCTGCTTCAGCGGAGTGATCGGGGGGATAGAGAATCGGACGAATACTCGCTTTCCGGGTCATGGTGGCGACTCTGAAGAGTATCCAGGCAGCACGAATTTTAGGGAGGCCCTAAGAATTGGAAGTCCATAAAACCGAAGACATCAGAAACGTCGCCCTCGCGGGCCATTCCGGCGCGGGCAAGACCGCGCTGGCCGAAGCGATCTTGTGGTCGCGCAAGATCATGGACCGGCTCGGCAAGGTCGAAGACGGCACGACTATCTCCGATTACGACGGAGAGGAAATTTCAAGAAGGCACTCGATTTATGTTTCGCTTCTGCCCGTTGAGCTGGGAGCTACGAAAATCAATCTCCTCGACCTGCCGGGGCGTCCGGATTTCGTCGGCGATGCGAAAAGGTGCATGCGTGTCAGCGACAGTGTCGTGTTCCTGATCGATGCGAACTCCGGCGTCGAGGTCGGGACGGAATTCGCCCGGGATTGGGCCCGTGAATTCGGCATCCACGCGCGGGCCGTCTTTGTGAACAAAATGGACAAAGACCAGGCGAACTTCGATGAAGCCGTACGTCAAGTGAACGATTTCTTGAAGGGTCGAGCCATCGTCCTCTCCATGCCGATCGGATCGGGCGATGACTTTAAGGGCGTTGTCGATCTCGTCCGGATGAAATCCGTCACCGAGAAGGACCGCAAGGTCACCTATGGAGACATCCCCGCAGACTTGGCCGATGCAGCGGCTGACGCCCGGCAGAAATTAGTCGAAGCCGCCGCAGAAGCCGACGAGGAACTCATGATGAAGTTCCTCGAAGACGAGCCTCTGACCGAAGATGAGGTGATGACCGGCCTTCGCGAGGGTATTCTTGAGGGATCGATCATGCCGGTTCTGGCCGGAAGCGCGACGCAGGCCGTCGGTATTGCCCCGCTGCTCGACCTGCTCGATGGGCTCATGCCCAATCCGCTCGAAGGTGCCGGCCTCGCGATCGACGCGAGCGAAGAGGACGAACATTTCGGGGTCACGCCCGAAGGCAATTTGCTGGCCTTCGTATTCAAGACCGTCTCCGATCCATACGCCGGGCATCTGAATTTTTTCAAGATCATGCGCGGCAAGATCGACGGCGATCTCCACCTGCACAACCTCACCTCGGGCAAGTCCGAGCGCATCGCACACGCGCAGACGGTCCAGGGCAAGACCCACGAAAATATTTCCACGCTCCATGCCGGCGATATCGGCGCGGCCGCGAAACTCTCATCCACGCATACCGGCAACACGCTTGCCGAGGATGCGGACGAGAAGACGATCTTCTCTCTGACGCATCTGCCTCAGCCCACAGTCAGGATGGCCGTCATCGCCAAAGATAAATCCGAGGAGGATAAGATCGGCATCGGGTTCCGGCGCCTCATCGATCAGGATCCGACGCTGCATCTTTCCCGCGACCCCGAAATCCACGAGACAATTCTCTCGGGCATGGGCGACGGACACCTCGACATCGCCATCAAACACCTCAAGCACATGTCCAAAGTCGAGGTGGAATTAAAGATCCCGAGCGTCCCGTATCTGGAATCCATCACCAAGACCGCCCAGGGCCAGGGCAAGTTCAAGAAGCAATCCGGGGGACGCGGTCAATATGGCGATTGCTGGATCAAGCTCGAACCGGTGAGCAACGGCGAGGAGTTCATCTTCGACTGGGCGATCGTCGGCGGGGTTATCCCGACCAAGTTTCAACCCTCGGTCGAGAAGGGCCTGATCGAAGCGCTGGACCGGGGTGTGCTTTCGGGGCACCGAACGATCGGCGTCAAGGCGACTTGCTATGACGGCTCGCATCACGCAGTCGATTCATCCGAAATGGCGTTCAAGGTCGCCGCGTCGATGGCGTTCAAAAGCATCGCGCCCCAAGCCGGGCCCGTCATCCTGGAGCCGATCTATAAGATCACGGTCACGGTGCCCGAGGCGTTCCTCGGCGATATCATGGGCGATATGAATTCGAGACGCGGCAGGATACTGGGCGTCGAAGTCGTGGGCAACAAGCAAGTCATCAAAGCCTCTGTGCCCCTGGCCGAGGTCTTCACATACAGCCGAGACCTGCGCTCGATGACACGAGGCGCCGGCATCTTCGAGATGGAGCTGGACAAGTACGAACGCATCCCGGCCGACATCCAGAAGAAAGTCATCGCCGAATCTGCCAGGGAACACGCCGAAGAACACTGAGTTGCGTTGCAATCCGGCATCATATACGCAACGACAAGCACTTCCCAATTTACGAAGAGGAATATGAAGATGAAGCATCACGGATCAATGCGTGGATTATTCGGGCTCGGGCTATCGGTGCTCGCGCTCGTCGCCAATTCGACTCAGATGGGGGCACAAGAGGCCAGGAGCGAAGCGGCGGCCGAGGTCAGCGAGATTGTCGCCGGAGCGACCGAATACATGGTCCCGATGCGCGACGGGATCGAACTGGCAACGAACGTTTTCCTCCCCGAAGGCGACGGGCCCTTCCCCACGGTTCTCCAGCGCACGCCATACCAAAAAGATGGCCGCATGTACGCCACGGTGAATAAGCGATATACATCGGCCGGCTATGCGCTGGTCGTGCAGGATGTTCGCGGCATGTTCCGCTCCGAGGGCGAGTATCGCCCGTTTCAGGACGATCGCGAGGATGGATTTGACAGCGTCTCGTGGATCGGCGAGCAATCGTGGTGCGATGGAAATATCGGGATGTCCGGAGCCTCAGCCATGGGGATCACGGCCAACCTTGCCGCGACGATGAACCCTCCGGGGCTCAAGGCCGCATACGTCGTCGTCGCCCCGCAGTCCATGTTCGATCAATCCACGTTCATCAACGGCGTTTTCAAAGAGGCCGACGTGGGAAATTGGCTTCGCCGCCAGGGCGCCGGCGATCGCGCGGCCGAACTCCAGGCCCGCCCCATCATGGATGACGAATGGCGTGAATTCGATCTCATCCACTTCATCGATCGCATCGACATCCCGATGTATAACATCGCCGGGTGGTACGACATTTTCCTGCAAGGCGGGATCAATAACTTCGTGCAATTGCAGAACGAAGGCCGAGAGGGCGCGCGCGGGAATCAGAAGCTGCTTGTCGGGCCATTCGGTCATGGCAACCTCTCCGGCGACCTCGGTTACGGACGAGACGGCAGCATGATCGCTGGTTTCGCCGAGGAGCTTCGCTGGTTCGATCACTGGCTCAAAGGCATGGACAACGGCATCATGGAAGAGCCGCCGGTTAAGTATTTTATGATGGCCTCGGCACGGAAGGACGCGCGGTCCGAAGCGAACGAATACAAGACGGGGGACAACTGGCCACCCGCACACACGCCGACGCGTCTGTACCTCGCGGACGGCGGAGGTCTGGCCAGGAACGCACCCAAGGCCGAGGGCTCCTCTGCGTCCTTTACGTTCGATCCCGCCGATCCCGTCCCAACCCTCGGCGGCGCAAACCTCACGCTGGACCGCGGGCCCATGGATCAACGCGAGGTCGGCGACCGGACAGATTATCTCCGCTATCAGACCGAACCCCTGACCGAAGATGTCGTCATCGCCGGACCAGTGAGCATGGAGCTGTGGGCGTCGACCGACGGACCGGACACGGATTTCATGGTCAAGCTTGTTGACGTGTATCCGGACGGCTATGAAGCCCTGCTGCTGGATTCGCCGTTTCGCACTCGATATCGCAAGGGGCGCAATCCCGAAGATGTGGAAATGATGACACCGGGTGAACCCGCGCTGCTGGACATCAATCTATGGAGCACGGCCATCACGTTTGAGAAGGGACATCGAATCGCCGTCCATGTCACTTCGAGCAATTCG
The DNA here is from genome assembly GCA_021772735.1 of Candidatus Sumerlaeota bacterium. Taxonomy (GTDB): domain Bacteria; phylum Sumerlaeota; class Sumerlaeia; order MVZB01; family JAJFLK01; genus JAJFLK01. The sequence goes on from JAJFLK010000437.1 coordinate 8,298, forward strand.
CCACGCTTCGAGATCAATCCGAACAACGGAGATCTGCCCCGGCCCGGCGAGCAGGAAACGCGCATCGCGGAGAACACGGTGCATCACGATTCATCGCACGCGAGCGCGATCGTCCTGCCGGTCGTCCTGCCCGATGCGAGCATGATCGCCGATCCGACGACGGCCGAGGGCGAATCTGCGGCGCAGTAGACTGCTTTTAATTCCGGTGCCGAATTACGGCTGCTCGCGAAGCCGGCGCACGACTGCGGCGCTTATCGCCTCGATGGCTTCAGGGCTCAGCGAACTCAAGGGTCCGGGCGAACCACCGACGGGCGATTCGGGGGGCGACGCGCTGGGCCCGGTCGTTTCAGATGACACCGGCGAATTGGGCGGCGCGGGCGATTCGGCCGAAAAATTCTCCTTCAAAGCATCGAGCTCGGCAAGCTGCGCGCCGGTAAGCCGGCGTGGCTGACCCAGGCTCGCCGAGAGAATCAGCAGCCGGCAATACGAGTCGATGATCTCGGTCTTGAAGTAGGCGTCGAGAAGCCCGATGCCGGCCGTCACGCTGCCGTGATTGCGCAGCAGGAAAACCTCGGAATCCTTGATCCAGGGCGTCAGTGAATCCGCAACGGCCTGACTGCCCGGCGTCTGATACGGCGCGATGGGAACC
>JAJFLK010000438.1 GCA_021772735.1 Candidatus Sumerlaeota bacterium
CCACCCGGCCGACTCGTCCCAGGCTTCCCTACCGCCCCGCGCGATCACGATTGCGGGTTCAGACAGCGGCGGCGGCGCGGGCCTCCAGGCCGATCTCAAGACGTTCGCCGCGTTCGGGGTTTATGGCTCAAGCGTCGTCACGGCGCTGACGGCGCAGAACACGCAGGGCGTCGCGGGGATCGACCTGCCCGGCGAGGGGTTTGTCTTCGCGCAATTCGAAGCCGTCATGACCGATATCGGCGCGGATGCGGGCAAAACCGGCATGCTCTTCGACGCACGCATCATCGAAGAAGTTGCACGAGGCCTGGAGCGATGGCCGATCGATAAGCTCGTCGTCGATCCGGTGATGATCGCGACCTCGGGCGATACGCTTCTGCGCCCCGACGCGACCGACGCGCTCCGGCAGCGGATCATCCCCAGGGCATTCCTGCTCACGCCGAACCTGCCCGAAGCCGAGGCGCTCTCGGGCGTGAAGATCACGGATGATTCGATCACGGATAATTCTTCAATGCGCGCGGCGGCCGAGGCCATGCTGGAGATGGGCGCGCGGGCAGTGCTTATTAAGGGTGGGCATGTTGCGGGCGATCTCGCCGAGAGCAGTCTTGAAAAGGGCTCCAGCCTCGACACCTCCGAAACTTCAGACGACATTCTCTACGAACCCGGCGCCGAACCCCGCGTCTTTTCGGCCAGGCGCATCGGCGGTCGGCCCAAACACGGCACAGGGTGCACGCTCTCGGCCGCAATCGCGGCCATGCTCGCCCGGGGCGCAACGCTGACCGACGCCGTGCATGCCGCCAAGCAATATGTCACGCGCGGCATCGAGGCCGCACCCGACATCGGCAGCGGGGCCCAGCCGCTCGATCACGGCGCGAGGGCCCACGATCTGCCTTAGCGCTCCGACCGCTGGGAAGTGATGGAAAGTCATGACCGGCGAAGGCGCCGGTCCCACAACTTTCTCATATGGGACGGGTAAAGTGTGGCATGGGTAAAGTGTGGAACCGGCGTAACGTGTGGAACCGGCGCCCTCGCCGGTTAAAAAATTCAAGAACACCACCGAGCTGGACTGCGCCGCAACTCGACGAATCATGGCGGTCGAGCCACAAGATGCGGATGCCGCAGGCGAAAAAGGGGGACTGGCTCGTATTTTCGGCTGAATCGAAGCCTGTCGAATAAAACAGCCAAAAAAATGCGTTCCTGTCCCCCTTTTTCGTCCGGGGGAATGGCGCGGTATTCCCTCGCGTCGCGGATCTAATCGATCTCAAATCCGCTCAGTTCGACCGGCACGGTGCCCGCCTTTGCAATCGCAAAGAAGCTGAAACCCGTCACCGTTGCGCTGATCTCGTTGCGGGCGGTGTCGACCGTCGAGGCCAGTTCCGTCCAAGGCCCACTCGCGGCCGGCGCCGTGAAGATAGAAAGCCCGCTCTCGGTGCCGCTGATGCCTGTGATCTCGCTGTCGAGGTACTTGAGCGTCACGTTGGCGTCTGTAAACCCGATTCGGTCGGTCGTGATTTCCCAGACGACGTTGGCGACATCGCTCGCGGGTGTGAGGTTCGTGATTCCCGACTTAGATCGCGTCAGGACCAAGGTCTCGGTCGAAGCACCTCCGGCACCGTTATCGGCCGAATCTGCGTCGCTAAAGTCGATCTTACAGCGCGCCACATCGCCGAAATCGGTTATGGGCGCGACAAACCCGCCCGCCCCGTCTCCGGGAAGCGTCTTCATGATATACGTCCCAGAGGCCGCAGCAGCTTCCGGACTGAAGACGACATAGCTGCGCCCTGAACGATCCCCATTGGGATCGGCTCTGAACGCCCCGACGATCAAGTCCGTGAGGCCGTCACCGTTTACGTCACCCGCCGATGAAACTCTATTCCCCGAATAGTCTTCAAAGCCCTCGCCGTCGATCGCGAATCCGCCCGCGCCGGCCGTGACGGCCGAGAGCTGAACAAGCGTCCCCCCTGTCTTGCCGAAGACGACGTAGCTACGGCCACCAGCTGACCCATACGGCAAATTAGGATCGGCGAGATACGCCCCAACGATGACGTCCGCGAAGCCGTCGCCGTTGACATCCCCCGCCGCCGAAACGCTGCGGCCTGAGCGGTCAAGGACATTCTCTCCGTTCATCGCGAATCCACCTGCCCCGGCCGTGACGTCTGAGAGCTGAACCAATGCCCCTGTCGATTTGCCGAAGACCACATAGCTGCGCCCTGAACCATTCCCGTTCGGATCGGCTCCCCGAGCCCCGACGATCAGATCGGCCAGGCCGTCTCCGTTCACGTCGCCCGCCCCTGAAACGCTGAAGCCCGCCTCGTCACCAGCCACCTCGCCATTGATGGCGAAGCCGCCGGTCCCGAATAGTGCGACGTCTGAGAGCTGAACGTTCGCCCCATTGGCCTTGCCGAAGACCACATAACTCCGGCCGGACTGCGCCCCGTTGGGATCGGCGTACCGAGCCCCAACAATCACATCGGCGAGTCCGTCACCATTAACGTCGCCCGCTGTCGAAACGCTCAATCCCGCGACGTCGCCGGCCGCCTCGCCGCTGATCGTAAATCCCCCGGTCCCGGCCGTAACGTCCGAGAGCTGGATGAGCGTCCCGGTCGCCTTGCCGAAAACGACGTAGCTGCGGCCTGACGAGCTCCCGTTTGGGTCGGCGCCCAGAGCCCCGACGATCAAATCGGCAAGTCCGTCGCCGTTGACGTCGCCCGCCGCCGAAACGCTATAGCCAGAGTCGTCGTTCGCCGCCTCTCCATCGATAGCAAAACCTCCGGTGCCTGCCGTGACGTCCGTGATTTGCACGAGGGTTCCGGTGGCTTTGCCGAAGACGACATAGCTGCTGCCTGAATTCACGCCGTTCGAATCGACGCCGCTTGCCCCGACAATCAAATCGGCAATCCCATCGCCGTTGACATCGCCCGCCTCCGAGACGCTTACGCCGGCGGCGTCATAGGCCTTGCCGTCGATTGCGAAGCCGCCCGCTCCGGCGGCGAGGTCCGAAAGCTGGACGAGGGTTCCACCGACCTTGCCGAAAACGACATAGCTGCGACCCGAACTCGTCCCATTGCTATCGTTAGCGCCGGCCCCGACAATGACATCGGCAAAGCCGTCGCCGTTCACGTCGCCCGCCGCCGAAACTGTGCCTCCCGAGTAGTCAAAGGCCGCCTCGCCACTCATCGCGAAACCGCCCGTGCCGGCCGTAACGTCAGAGAGTTCGATGGCGGCCTGAGCCGAACCCGCGAGCCCCGCAATCATGGACGCTCCGACCGCCCCGGCGACCAGCGCGGCGAATCGCGCTTCGCGGACCACGCGCAGCATCCACGCGACATTGGCCCGCAGGGGTTTCGCGATCCCTCGGATCGCACCCCGAATTGCGCGGCGCAACGTCTCACGCGTGCCCTCCCACCTCGGCGCAAGCTGCCGATAGATCGCCCGGCGGCACTTGCGCTCAAGTTCCTTGACCGTCCGGATTTTCAAATCCGCTCCTCCGATTTGTTTCATCCCGCATCTCCTTTTCCAGTTCTATGTGAATCTGACAAGAGGTCTTTGACACCTTCGACTTTACAAACGACGGCGCGTCGCCGCAGACGACGCAGAGGCCCAGGAACGTCAATACGTTCCAATCTCGGGCTGCTCACGATGGATACCAGTCAACACACTGACACTGGGGGGGGGGGGGGGGCACCTGAAAAGTTAAATAAAAGT
>JAJFLK010000439.1 GCA_021772735.1 Candidatus Sumerlaeota bacterium
CAGAGGGCCGGAGCATTTCGGGCTCGTCGCGGGAATACAAAATCGCCCAAGCTGCGCGGAATTGTGGGAATTCAGCGTGGTTAGATCAAGCTCGATCTTGGGGGGTAACAGTCGTGGCGCAACATTTCGCCAGGAACGGCCCGACCTCGGCAAGGAACAGCTCCGGAACCTCGGCGAACGACGAATGCCCACAAGGCAGCGCGACGAACCTCGATGACGCAATGCACCGTGCCGCGACCTTGCCATCCTTTTTGGCCGCAATGACTGGGTCGCTTTTGCCGAAGAGCAAAAGCGTCGGCGCATCGATGCGGCCCGCGGAATCGCAGAGATCATTCTCGGGACTGCCAAAACTGCGCCAGAACGCTCGGCCGATCGCAATGCGTTCGGGGGCAGATTGCTCTGTAGATGCGCGTTCCAGCATGGCCATCGCGGTCGGCGTGCGGCGCTTGAGATACAGACTGGCAAAACGATAAGGCGAGAGAGAGAAGCGGCTGCCCTGCAACCGACAAAACGCACGGGAGATAAAGTTGATCGGCGTGAATCCGCCGGGTGCGACCAGAACCAGGCCCCGGACCAATTCGGGCGCTTCGATGGCCAGGCGTGCGGCGGCGTTGCCTCCGACTGAATTACCGATAAAGAACGCGGGCGGCAGATCCAATGCGGCGAGAAACTCGCGCAGGCAATCGTAATAAACCAATACCCCGGCCGACTCGGGAGGTCCGGACATCGTCGATCGACCGTAGCCCGGCCAGTCGAGAGCCAGCACTCGGAAGTTCTCCGCGAGCGCGGGGATGACCGCCTCGAAGTCCCGGCTATCGCCGGGGTTGGCATGGAGCAAGACGAGTGGCGCTCCCTGCCCATGCTCGGAGTAATGTATATTCCCCGACGATAAACTAATGGATGGCATGGTCTCTCCGTATGATGCCTAACGTGGCAGGCGGCGGTTCAGGTCTTCTTGCTGTTCGGCTTCGGCTTTGGTTTGGGCAATGTGAGCGCGTACTCGATGCTCTCGATCATATTGTTGCTCAAAGCTTTGGTAATTCTTCGTCCGCCGTCGGGGAAGAGAACGTAACCCTTCTTGACCGGGCTCTTGGGGAAGTATCTGAGCGGCTCGGCCTTGCCGCTCTTTAGCAATTTGGCTCCGGATGCCTCGGGGAGCTTCATCGCCAGGCCGACGGGCGTGAGCGTGATGCAAATCCTGCCATCGGCGTAGAGCGCGGCGCCGCTGAAGAAGTGCCGGCATTCGAGCGTCACGCCAGGGAAGCGATCCGAAATGGCTTTGTCGATCATTGGCTTGCCGACGATAGCCGAGAGTTTTTCCAGAAATTCTTTAGCCATATGTTTCTTCCCCGGCTAACTGAATCAGGCGTCACACGATATCCATTGCTCGCGAGTCAGGCGATATAAACAGTGCTCGCGCAGGGCGCTGCCCTCGGGGACGCCCGGATGCTCGAAGGTCTCATCGGCTTCGCGCATGCCGATTTTTTCCATCACGGCGCGCGACCGGTGATTGCGAACCGTCGTGAACGAAACGATCTCGGGCAAGGCGAGGGACTCGAACCCGATGCGAAGCGCCCCGCGTGCGGCCTCCGTCGCCAGGCCTTTTCCCCAGTATTCTTGTGCGAGCCGCCAGGCGATCTCGGCGCACGGCGAGAACGGGAGATCCGCAGCCGGAACGCCCACGCCGACACAGCCGACGAACTCAGACGATGATTTCAGTTGGGCCGCCCAGAACCCCCAGCCGTTCTCGGTGATCGCAGTCTCGGCGTGAGTGGCCAGTGCGTCGCTCGCCGCGCGATCCAGCGCCGCCGGGAAATATTCCATGACCGCCGGATCGGAGTTCAGCGCCGCGAAGGGCACCCGGTCCATTGAGCGCCATCGACGCAGATGAAGGCGTTCTGTCTCGAATTCAATCAGCTTGGCCATTCGCGTTGTTCGATCTCTTTGATTCACTGACCCTCAGGCGAGGCGCGCAGGCTTCGCATCTAAAACCCCACTCGTGCGGCTCGTGGGGCCACTGGTGGGGCTTGTGCGGTACTTGTAGGGCATCCGTGCCGTCGCGAATCTAAGAGCCCACTAGTGGGCTAGGCGGCCGGGGGCGGATTGCTTCGCGCCGGTGGCAGGGACGGCGCGGGTCGCCTTGGCCAGCCCGAACAACGGCATGTTGTTATAGACGCACTCGTAATCGCCCGGGCGGATACGATACGTCTCGTGCCAGATCCCGACGTCGCCGTTGGAGCCGATGGCCCGGTTGAACGCCACCCACGCGGGCTGATGCGTCTGGGCCTTGTCGGTCGAGTAGGCCTCAAGTTCCTCGAACGAGCGCCAGTATTGAACCATGATGGTGGGATTGCCAATCCAGCGCTCGACGCCGAGGAACCCGCTGGCCGGGTTCTCATCGATCTCGCGCATCATGCGCCGCATCGCGCCGATGAGCGGAAACCACTTGTGGACTTTCCACCAGCGATTGACGCGCATGCCGATCAGGAATACGACGACTTCATCATCGATCTCTGCGGTGATGCGCTCCGCGCGGATGTCTTTCATGGGGTGCTCCTGGGGGGGCTAACGTCGAGAGGTCATCGCATTAGGCGACCGTAAATCCTCTCCTCCGATATGCATTCGTTATGATGAGAGCCACTTCGCTTTGGATTTGGTGTTGAGGTGTACTGGCCATCCAAGTCTTCCGACCAGTGAAATCTCAGCGTCAAGAAACTCCGTTTCGTCAACCTCATAGTACTCCACGATCGACCTTACCGAGTACATCGTCCCGTCCGCAAACCCCCAACGATCTCGAAGCGCTTTGAAAATCTTTGCACCCAGTTCTTTCGGGCGCTTCCCGGAAAAGAAGGATTTAAGATCCTCAATTACTGTGACACTCTGCTCTTCAAAGGCGTCCCTCTTTCCATCATTCATGCACGCCGCTATGTCGTCAGCGTCCGGGAATCGGCCTTCTTCCTCTCGAAACTCGTGCGCGAAATCCATTAGCAAATCCAAGTATTCAAGAATGTCATGATCAACCGGATCTACGAAATGATCCGACACAGAACTGACTAGATGTTTCCTCTCAAACTTGTCGCTCTTCCTTAAATTGCAGTTACTGCAAAGAAGTTGAATATTGTGCTCATCTGAAGGGCCGCCTTTTGACCAAGGAATGATGTGATCAAAATGGATGTCGTCAGCAGCGACTGACTTTCCGCAATCGCGACAGACTTGATTTTCTCGATTCAGGACGCGGATCCGCGTCGGGCGCGAAGTGGTACGGCTGATATTTCGCAACACTTTCGTTTCAGTAAATGGTTCGGCGACATGGAAGACCGGACATTGATGTCCGAAAATGCGGCAACATCGATCATCGTCTTCATCAGCGAGCGGGAACTGTTCGACTAGCGGTCCATATGGGCAGTATTTGATTTCCCAGCACGGTTTGCAAACCGCTTTGACGCGTCGCTTTGCGTCGATCTTAGCCATCCACTTGGCGTATACATCCAGCTGGTCTTCATCATTGGCCATACTGTCGATGTTCCTTTCTCTCAAAGAACGATTCGAATTCCCCCGTCGCGTCCATCATTAGCGCCAAGAACTCGGCCCGAACAGCCTAAACGAGGCCGAATCTTAAATGCGAGACTGCTCTGCGGCACTCTAGTCACTTGCAACGAGGTTGTCAGACATTGATCGCTAGATCAAGCTCAGCGCCACTCGCCATCCGTTTTCCCATTTTCTTTGCGTCCCCGTTCTGCTTGAATCATGGATTCGGGGGCGCGGGGCAGGAGGCGCGGTCGGCTAGACCGGCGCGACGCGCACGACACCACACCCCAACCGTGCCGCAGAGGCTATCATCACCATGTTGCGATACATGACATCGGGCGAATCCCACGGTCCGCAGTTGACCGCCATCGTCTCCGGCATGCCGGCCGGGCTTGAGCTGATTGCCGCCGATATCGACGGCGATCTGGCGCGGCGTCAGGGTGGATACGGACGGGGCGGGCGCATGACGATCGAGACCGATCGCGTCCAGTTCGTCTCCGGCGTGCGGCACGGCGCGACGATCGGCAGTCCGCTGACGATGATCGTCGAGAACCGTGACTGGAAAAACTGGGAAAAGATCATGGGGGTCGACCGGCCTGAGGCCGGACCTGGATCAGAGGCGGAGCATTCCGGCAAAGGGGCCGACACGAAACAAGAGCCGGAAGAAAAAAACGATCACGCCGGAGCCGGGCCCAAGGGCGAGGGGCCGCAGCGCAAGATCACTCGGCCCCGGCCGGGTCATGCCGACCTGCCCGGTATCCAGAAATTCGCACACGCCGACGCCCGCAATATTCTGGAACGCGCTTCGGCCCGCGCGACCACGACGCAGGTGGCAGTCGGCGCGGTGTGCAAGAAGTTCCTGGCCGAGTTCGGCATTCGCGTGATCTCGCACGTCACGAACCTGGGCGGGATCGAGGCCGATTCGTCAGGTCTGACTTACGAAGAAATTTACGAGCGCGCGGAGGCCAGCCGGGTCCGCATCGCCGACCCATCGAAAGAGCAGGCGATGATCGATCTGATCGACGCGTGCAAGACCGAGAAGGACACCGTGGGCGGGATCTTCGAGGTCATCGCGACGGGGCTGCCCGCCGGGCTGGGCAACGTGATGAATTGGGACGAGAGGCTGGACGGGAAGATCGGCCAGCTCATGATGAGCCTGCAGGCGATCAAGGGCGTGGAGATCGGCGGCGGTTTCGCGACAGCCGTGCAGCGGGGCTCGGAAGTTCATGACGCGATTTATTATGACGATGCGGGCGCTGATGCGGGCTCTGGCGCGGGCGAAAACGCCGAGGCGTCGGTGGGTCGAGGTCCACGGGGTCGGGGTCCAAGGGGCCGAGGTCCCTCGGGTGGGTTCTATCGCAGGACGAACAAC